>JAIBJL010000206.1 GCA_020029545.1 Gammaproteobacteria bacterium | reverse complement strand
GGTCGAAGTGTCCTGGGACCAGCTGCCGGAGGCGTTAGGCAGCCGGTTACAGAAGTCGTCCTGATGCCGCGGTCGGTACGCGCTGCCCGGATGCAGTAGTGGCTGCGGCGGTTTTAGTCACTCAAATCAACGATTCAAGATTCACTATGGCACTCACCGAAGATTATCTGTCGGACTCGGAACAGGAAGAGGCGCTACGCAACTGGTGGCGCGAAAACTGGCCGTGGATTGTCGGCGGTGTGGTGCTCGGCTTGGCATTGCTGGCCGGATGGCGCTACTGGACCACGCAGCAGGAGCAGAAGCAGGCGGATGCAGCGAAGCTGTATGAATCGGTGGAGTCGGCGTTGGTGTCGAAGGACTATGCCAAGGCGAAGGCCGAACTGGACAAATTGACGGCCGACTTCGACCGCAGTGCCTACGCGCAGCAGGGCCGCATCGCACTGGCGAAAGCCAATGTGGACACGGGCAAGTACGATGAAGCCGGCGTTCTGTTGCGTACCGCAATGGAGAAGTCCAAGGATGCGGAACTCGCCGACATCGCGCGACTGCGCCTGGCGCGCGTGCTGTTGCAGCAAGGCAAGCACGATGCGGCATTGAATCAGTTGCAGCCGGACGATCTGGGTAACTTTGCACCCCAGGCCCGTGAGATTCGCGGCGATGCGCTGTTCGCCAAGGGCGACGCGGAGGGAGCCCGCGCTGAATATGCGGCGGCATTGAGCGCCACAGGGACGACCTTCGATCGCAATCTCGTCGAACTCAAGTTGCAGGAAGTCGGTGGGACCGCGCCTGCTGCTGCGTCGACCACCTCGGCAAAGGCACCGGCCGCGAGCAAACCATGATGCTGTTCTCCCTGACCCCGCTGAAGTCTGCGCTGCGGCATCTCACGCTCGGTGCGGCGGTCGTCGCAGCGCTCGCTGTGATCGGCGGCTGCGACAACGATAAGGATGTGGACCCGCCTGCGGAACTGGTCCAACTCAAACCCAGGCTTGACGTGCGCCAGCTCTGGAGCACCGGCCTGGGCGGCGATTCCGAACGCTTGCGTCTGGCGCTGCGCCCGGCAATTGGGGAGGGCGTGGTTTATGCCGCGGGACATGATGGCAACATTCGCGCCATCCAAGTGGCAAGTGGCAAGCAGAGCTGGTCAGTCAAAACCAAACTCGCGCTATCGGCGGGCCCGGAGCTCGGCTCGGGTGTCGTGGTCGCCGGTTCGAGCGACGGCGACATCATCGTGCTGGACGCCGCGAACGGTGCGGAGCGCTGGCGCAAATCGGTGAAAAGCGAAGTGCTCGCGCGACCGTTGATTGCCAACGACATGGTAGTGGTGCGCACCGTGGACGGTCACGTCGAAGCGTTGGCACTGGAAGATGGCGCGACACGCTGGGCTGTCGATGAACAGGTCCCGCGACTCACGCTACGTGGCAACGCGCCGCCGGTGTTGGCCGGCGACAAAGTCATTGCCGGCTTCGACAGCGGCAAAGTGCTTGCCATCGATGTGCACAAGGGCGAAATCTTGTGGGACACCATGGTCAACGCACCGAGCGGTCGCACCGAACTCGAACGGCTGGCCGACATCGATTCGCCCGCGAAAGTGATCGGCGACGACGTATTCGTGGCTGGCTTCCAGGGACGCATCGCCATGCTCGCGCTGGACTCCGGCCAGATCTGGTGGGCGCGCGATGCTTCGAGCTATCGCGGGTTCACGACCGACGACAGCAATCTGTATCTGACGAACTCCGACAGCGTCGTGATCGCCATGAAGCGCGCGGATGGCGCAGTGTTGTGGGAACAGGCCGGCCTGCGCAAACGCGCTCTGACGGCGCCGGCAGTGGATGGCGATTCGCTGCTGGTCGGCGACTTCGAGGGTTACCTGCACTGGCTCGACAAGTCGACCGGCGAAATCATCGCGCGCGCCAAGACTGACGGCGAGCGCATCACGAATTCCGCGGTGACCGGCGAGGGCCGCGCCTTCGTGCAGACCGACTCCGGCAAGCTGCTGGCATTCAAAACCTCGCCCAAGGCAGAGCGTACAGCGGACGCCCGCTGAAGGAACCTTGCATCAGACGATTGGAAGGGCAACGCAAGGTCGCCTGGGGTAAATCAGAGGTTCCTTAATGCTTCCTGTCATTGCCTTGGTCGGAAGACCGAACGTCGGTAAATCGACGTTGTTCAATGTGCTCACGCGGACGCGTGATGCCCTGGTCGCCGACCTGCCGGGCCTGACGCGCGATCGTCAGTACGGTTACGGCCGTGCCGGTCCGGTACCGTTCATCGTGGTCGACACCGGCGGTCTGGTGGTCGATGCACAAGGCATCGAAGAACTCATGGCGAAGCAGTCGATGCTCGCCATCAACGAAGCCGATGTCGTGCTGTTCCTGGTCGATGTGCGGGCCGGCTGCACGCCGACCGATCACTTCGTCGCACAAACGCTGCGCAAGCTCGGTAAGAATGTCATCGTCGTCGGCAACAAGGCGGAAGGTCTTGATGCCGATTTCGCATCGTCCGATTTTCATCAGCTGGGCCTCGGCGAACCGCAGGCCATCTCGGCGGCGCACGGCGATGGCATTCGCGCGCTCATGGAACGCGCGCTCGAAGGTTTCGGGCAGCCGACGGAAAGCTCGAACAGCGACGAGTTGGGTATCAAGGTCGCGGTCATCGGCCGGCCCAACGTCGGCAAGTCGACACTGATCAATCGGCTGCTCGGCGAGGAACGCCTGGTGGCCTACGATCAGCCCGGCACCACTCGCGACGCGGTATTCGTGCCATTCGAACGCGACGGACGCAAGTACACGCTGATCGACACGGCGGGTGTGCGGCGCCGGGCGCGCGTGGAGGAAGCCGTCGAGAAATTCAGCGTCATCAAGGCGCTGCAAGCTATCGACACAGCCAATGTCGTCATCGGTGTGATCGATGCCCACGATACTGTCGCCGAGCAGGATGCGAGCCTGTTCGGCATGGTTGCCGAACGCGGCCGTGCGCTCATTATCGCGGTCAACAAGTGGGATGGCATTCCCACCGATAAGCGCGACGAGATTCGTCAAGGTCTGGACCTGCGCCTGCCATTTCTGGATTTCGCGCCGATTCATTTCATCTCGGCGCTGCACGGCAGCGGGGTAGGCGACCTGGTGCATGCGGTCGACATGGCTTATGCCGCCAGCATGCGCGACATGCCAACGCCCGAATTGACTCGCGTGCTGGAGACCGCGATGGAGCAGCATCAGCCGCCGCTGATTCGCGGCCGGCGTATCAAGCTTCGTTATGCGCACCAGGGCGGCAAGAACCCGCCGATCATTGTCATTCACGGCAATCAGATCAACCAGGTGCCGGATGCGTACCGCCGCTACCTGGCGAATGTGTTCCGCAAGACGTTCAAGCTGGAGGGCACGCCGGTCCGGGTCGAATTCCGTTCGGATGAGAATCCTTTCAAGGACAAGCGCAACCCGCTCACGCCGCGACAGCGCCGTACCGCGGCACGCGATGAACGACGCGGTGGGATGAAAAAGAAGAAGAGCTGAGGGCCACCTGTGGGCGACGGGCCACGGGCGACAGGCGACGGCCAGAAAGGGGCGAGGGCAGCGTGAAATGAGTCATTCTCACCGTAGCCCGTAGCCCGTCATCCATAGATTGGTGAGAACCGCGGAACGCGGTCGGTCAGCTGGTAACAACCGCTGGTGCGAAATCGAAGCGAAGAGCCACCTCTGACCAGCTACCCGCCGCGTCCGCGGTTCTTACCGACCGTGTCTGCGCGGCTCTGGTCTGGCCAGTCGCCCGTTGCCCGTCCGCCTGTAGCCCGCGGTTCCTTGTTCATACCAGTTGCCAGCACGGCCGATCGGCTCGACACTGCAGAACCTGTTGGCAGGCCCCGGATCGGAATGAGACTTCCATGACCTCAGCCAGAAAAATACTGAAGCTCGGCAAGCCCTTCGAGATGCGCCGCGGCGGCACGCTGCAGGATGTCGAGATTGCGTATGAGACCTGGGGCGATCTGGCGTTACGTGCGGATAATGCGATTCTGATCTTTACCGGCCTGTCGCCCTCGGCGCATGCGGCTTCATCGACCGAAGACCCCTCGCCCGGTTGGTGGGAGGACATGATCGGACCGGGACGTCCGATCGATACACAGCGCTTTTTCGTGATTTGCGTGAACTCGCTGGGCAGCCCGTTCGGTTCGACCTCGCCGGCAAGCATCAATCCGGCCACCCGCAAACCGTATCGTCTGACATTTCCGGTAGTCACGGTAGAGGACATCGCCCGCGGCGGCTACGAAGTGGCCACCGCCTTGGGCGTCAAGAAGCTCGCATCGGTGGTGGGCGCATCGCTCGGCGGGATTTCCGTGCTCGCGTACTGCGCGCAGTTTCCGGACAGCACTCGCAGCGTCATCTCGATCTCGGCGGGCGCACGCTCGATGCCATTCTCGATCGCGCTGCGCTCCCTGCAACGGGAAATCATTCGTCGCGATCCTGACTGGCAAGATGGCAACTATGAGCACGACACCATTCCCGTGACCGGCATGCGCCTCGCGCGCAAGCTCGGCATGATCACGTATCGTTCGGCGAAGGAATGGGCGCAGCGCTTCGGCCGTGAACGCGCGAACGCCGAGCGCCGGCCCGGCGATCCGTTCGGCATCGACTTCGAAGTCGAGTCGTATCTGGAAAATCACGCGGCCAAGTTCACCGGCCAGTTCGACCCGAACTGCTATCTCTACATCTCGCGTGCCATGGACCTGTTCGATCTCGCCGATCATGGCGGCTCGGTCGCCGAAGCACTGCGTCGCTTCACCGTCGAGAAAGCACTGGTGATGGGAGTGGAGACCGACCTGCTGTTTCCGATCGAACAGCAGCAGGAACTCGCCGATGGATTGTCCCTCGACGGCCGCGAAGTCCAGTTCGCGCGCCTGCCATCAATTCAAGGTCACGACGCCTTTCTCGTCGACATGGACCGCTTCCGCCCGGTCGTCGGCGACTTTCTCAAGGGCCTCGACAGGGCGAAGTGAATCGTGAACAGGCATTCACTCTAAAAAAAGCGCCGGGTCCACCATCGCGCGATTGAGCGCGACTCCCCAATGCAGATGCGGTCCCGTGACGCGTCCGGTGGCGCCGACCTTGCCGATCACGTCGCCGGCTTGCAGCTCATCGCCGAGCTGCACTGCAATGCTGCTCAGGTGGCAGTACATCGTCACCAGTCCGTTGCCGTGATCGATGTAGATTGTATTGCCGTTGAAAAAGAAATCGCCCACCTCGACGACTTTGCCCGCCGCCGGCGAGTGAATTGGCGTGCCGGTGGGCGCTGCTATGTCCATGCCGGAATGAGGATTGCGCGGCTGGCCGTTGAACACGCGGCGTGAGCCGAACGAATCGGAGCGCTTGCCCGCGACCGGTACTGTGAGCTCAAGGACAGGCTGCGGTGTGGTCGTGAATTTCGACAGCGCTGCACTGGAACGCGCTTGTTCGCCTGCGATGCGCTTCAGGTCCGCCGCCGCAGGATTCACTTGTCGATCGTTCTTGATCTTCAATTCCTGTGTACGGTAGCGCTTGTCTGTGATGTCGAAGCTCACCTCGCTGTTGCCTTGCCCGTGGTGAACCCGCAGTTTTTGTGGGCCGATTTTCGTGGCGAGCGGAATACCGACGACTGCGACCCAGCGATTGTCCTGGCGAATCACAGCCACGCGGTGATCGTCGAAGCTGACCTGTGGCGCGACCTCCTCGCCAGGCACGGCGATGTATGCGATGCCGCCGGGCACACGACTTTCCCGTGGCAAGGTGGCATGCACGACGTTTGCGTTCAGCAACGCGATACCTGCGGCGAGCAGCGCAGTACGATGGATCACTTCAACCTCGGGCGTCAGGCCAGGCACCAGACAGGACGCGCGAGTATCGCACGAGTGCGCAAGTCGGTCCGTCAGGGCGCGACGGCAGGGGGCTCGTCGTCGGCATGCCGCTGTTCGACCCGTGCCGTGAGCGTGCCACGAGCGACTCGCGCCTGAATCAGCTCTCCGTTCGCAAGTGTGCCGACGTCGGTGACGACATGACCCGCTTCATTCGTCACGATGGCATAGCCGCGCTGCAGCGTCGCGAGTGGACTGATGGTGTTCAGCTTGCCCGCATTCACTGCCAGGCGCGATTGCAACCCGTGGACTCGGCGCAGCATCGCCGTGCCGATCGCTGTGCGTGCGATCTGCAATCGAGTCTGAGCATTCGCCAGGCGCACGGCGGGCGAGCGGTGCCGCAATTGTGCCAGCAAGTGCGCGAGCGTGGTCTGCCGACGACGTAGCGAATGCCGCAATTCGCGGGTCAAGCGCTGTTCGAGCTCATCGACCCGCTGTTGCTGCTGACGCAGCTGCACGCCCGGATGAACCAGCGTAAAACGGCGTTGCAACCAAGACAGGCGCTCGTTGCCGGAGCCCAGGGTTCGCTCTATGGCTTTGATCAGCCGTCGCGCCGTGACATTGAGTGCGCGTAGCCATTCGTCGCAGTCGGGCGCGACGAGCTCGGCAGCGCCCGAAGGTGTCGGTGCACGGACGTCGGCAACAAAATCGGCGATCGTAAAATCGACTTCGTGCCCGACACCGCTGACGACGGGAATGCGGCAGTCATGAATCGCCCGTGCGACCACTTCCTCATTGAAGGCCCAGAGGTCTTCGAGCGAGCCGCCGCCGCGCGCAACGATCAGCACATCGCAATCCTGGCGGGCCGAGGCCAGCCGGATGGCGGCCGCGATCTGCGCCGCCGCACCGGCGCCCTGTACCGGCACCGGGTAGATCAGGATGGGAATCGTGCAGAAACGCCGCCGCAGGATGTTCAGCACATCGCGCACCGCCGCTCCCGTCGGCGAGGTCACGATGCCGATGCGCCGCGGCAGCGTCGGTAACGATCGCTTGCGTTCGCTGGCGAACAGCCCTTCCGCCGCGAGACGGGTTTTCAGCAGCTCAAACTTGCGGCGCAGCGCACCTTCGCCGGCTTCCTCCATGAAGTCGACGATGAACTGATAGTCGCCGCGCGGTTCGTACAGGCTGACGCGTCCCCGAACCTGCACATGTGCGCCGTCTTTCGGCGTGAAGCGCGTCATCAGGTTCTTTTGCCGGAACATGGCACAGCGCAACTGTGCGCTCTCATCCTTGATCGAGAAATACCAGTGACCGGAGGAAGGTCGTGACAGGTTCGAGACCTCTCCCTCCACCCACAATGCCGGGAAGCCGCGCTCGAGCAAGCTCCGGGCCTCGCGATTCAGTCGCGAAGGGGTGTAGATGTCACGCTGTGGCTCGGCCGGTGGTGGTGCCGGAGCGCTGAAATCGAGATCGAGAGAGGAGGACATGAGCGGAAGGCTACAGCGAACAGGCCACCGGCGACAGTCAGCGAGTGGCGCTGGCGACGGGCAACAGGTTACCGGTCGGAGTGGAGGCCGGCGAACCCCGGTCGGCTGCCTACTACCTATCTACATGGGGTAACGCTCATGGGTCTTTTCCTTCTCTGACCGTCGCCCGTAGCCCGTCACCTGAGTAGTTTCCAATCCAAGTATGAGTCTGAGCGGGGTGGATTCCGGGGGATTCAGGCGGCTGATTTCGATCGGTTGGAAAAGGACTTAAATAGTTTTGCTCTAGCTTCATTGAGGTGCTGAGCGCAGTCATTGTCGCTGATCGCGGTGGCGAGTGCATCCAGACCCTGGAAAGAGATTCCGGGCTTGAGATACTGCTCGGCATTAGGCAGTGATTTGAGCTTCTCGTAGGGAGTCATCATCAGTTTGTAGGGGTAGCGCTTGCGTTGCCGACCCTTGGCGTCGGTGATGGTTTCGGGGAACAGGCAGGGGCGATGGAAGTTGATGTAGGGATTGAGCTGGTCGCGACAGAACTCATTGACCACCCGAGCGAAGCGTTGCGGGATATGGCTGTATCCGAAGTGTTTGCGCACGATCGAGCCGTTCTTTGATTCGGCTTGGGCATTGTCGTTGCTGTGGCGAGAGCGGGATTTGGTGTGCTCCTCGATGAGCAGTTTGTTGAGCATATTGGCGACGTGGCGGTTGATGTATTCCGAACCGTTATCGCTGTGAAAACCACGGATGAGGAAGGGAAAGCTGTGGAGCAATTCTTCCAGGACCGGGATCAGATAGGCCTCACTGATGCGCTCGCAAGTCGCCACCGCTTCGAACTGGGTGACGCAGTCCACCGCATTGATGTGGTAAACGCCTTTCAAACCGTCTTGATCGCCCTGATGCACGCTGTCGACACGCAAGTAGCCGGGTCGGTTGTCCGGCGCCGGCGCGCGGCGTTCGCCAATGGGGATCGTCACGGGGCGGGTCTTGGTCCACACCTGCCGATGGCGCTGATAGCCGGTGCGCTGGCGCAGGTTGTACAGGTGGGCGACCGAGATCACGGCCAGCCGCTCATAGCGCGGATCGCCAAACAGGCGCCAGGCGCGCTCCATGAGCTTCTTGGTGGCAGGCCCAGAGAGCGTGCCATGCAGAGAATCGGTGTGCGCGAGCAGCAGCACATCGGCCAGGGTATAGACGCTTGAGAAGCTGGTACGTGAGCCGCGATAGCGCTTGATGAGCGGGCCGCGTTCAACACCGCGCTTGACCAGCCGCGTGAG
>JAIBJL010000525.1 GCA_020029545.1 Gammaproteobacteria bacterium | reverse complement strand
ATTACTCGAGACGGACGCGGTAATTGATGCCATTGCTGGAATTCCCAGCCCTCGAATCCCCCCCGGCCCCCCTTTTTCAAAGGGGGGAGCGCACCAGTGCGCGGATCGGGCGTCCCCATTCGCTGGAAAAGCGGCAGCACATATTCCCCCCTTTGAAAAAGGGGGGCAAGGGGGGATTTGCGCCGCTTCATCGCCAGAAGAAGGGGACGAAGCGTGAGCAGTTTGCCCACTGGTTGGACCCAAGCTCAAGTCGGTGACTTGGTCATCTTGAACCCCAAGAACGATGCTCACGATTGCACCTTGGTTGGTTTCGTCCCCATGTCCCGCCTCGGAGTCGACTACCGTTCGCCAGTGTCATACGAGCCTCGCCGGTGGTCGGACATAAAGAAGGGATACACACACTTTGCCGATGGCGATGTCTTGCTCGCCAAGATCACACCATGCTTTGAAAACGGCAAGGCTGGTCTGGCAAGCAATCTGCCGAATGGTTTGGGCGCCGGAAGCACAGAATACTTTGTGAGCCGCCCGAGGGACGGCGTGCTGCATGCACGCTATTTGCTGGGATTCTTGAAGACCGAAACGTTCCTGAGGGACGGTGCGCTGCAGATGACTGGTTCAGTCGGTCACAAGCGCGTTCCGAAGGAATACCTGCTCGAGACTGAGATTCCTCTCGCTCCCCTCAACGAACAGAAACGCATCGCCGACAAACTCGACGCGGTGCTGGCGCGGGTGGAGGCCTGCTGCGACCGCCTCGACCGCATCCCCGCCATCCTCAAACGCTTCCGCCAATCCGTCCTCGCCGCCGCCACCTCTGGAGATCTGACCCAGGAATGGCGAGTGGATCAGGGAATTGTTCCGGATAGTTGGACCGAATTTCGATTGGAGGAGGTCTGCACCAAGATCACGGATGGAGAGCACATCAGTCCTGCGCTTACTAGCTCTGGTGTCCCATTGGTTTCCGCAAAGGACGTAAGAGAGTCGGGGGTGGATTTTTCAGATACCAAATTTGTCTCCTCTGACTTTTCAAGTGTTTCTCGCCGACGTTGCAATCCAGAGTTAGATGACGTCTTGGTAGTGAGTCGCGGAGCAACAGTAGGAAGGACCTGTTTGATTACATCAGATAGAGAGTTTTGCTTGATGGGGAGTGTTCTGCTCTTCAAACCAACGGTTGATGTGGTGAATCCGAGGTATCTGGCTGCGTTTCTTCGAAGCCCACTTGGCTTCGAAAGACTCACCGGTGCATCTGGCGCGTCAGCTCAATCTGCCATCTATATCCGAGATACCAAGAACCTATTGATTTCACTTCCTCCCAAGGCAGAACAAACCGAAATCGTCCGCCGCGTCGAATCTCTGTTCGCTTATGCCGACCGCCTCGAAGCCCGTTACGCCGCCGCCCGCGCGCAGGTCGAAAGACTGACCCCAGCCACGCTCGCCAAGGCCTTCCGCGGCGAGCTGGTGCCGCAAGATCCCAGCGACGAACCGGCCAGCGCGCTGCTGGCGCGCATCCGCGCGCAGCGGGGCGAACAGACGGCGGGCCGACCTCGGTGCGGGCAGAAGGGGCTTATGATCAGCGAGACTCCTTTATGAGCGACCAGAAGAAGATCGTCATCATTGCCGGTCCGAACGGTGCCGGGAAGACGACTTTCGCACGTGAGTTTCTGCCGTTCGAGGCGGACTGCCCGGTGTTCGTCAATGCCGATCTGATTGCCGCCGGCATTGCCCCGTTTCAACCCGAGACCGCGGCGTTCCGTGCCGGCCGACTGATGCTGGAGGAAATCGTCACGCACGTGGCTGCGGATAGAAGCTTCGCGTTCGAGACGACGCTGTCTGGACTGACCTATGCCCGCATGATTCCCGAATGGCGGTCAGCCGGCTACAAGGTCAAGCTTCTGTTTCTGTCACTGGCCAGCGAGGAAGAAGCGATTGCTCGTGTGGCAATGCGTGTGCGCCAAGGTGGACACGATATTCCGTCGGCTGTTGTTCGTCGTCGCTTTGTCAGCGGGCTGAAGAATTTTCGAGATATCTATCGATCACGGGTCGACTATTGGCAGTGGTTCGACAACAGTGGCCCCACGCCTCAATTGCTGGAAGAAGGAGGAAATCCATGAAGGATCCTATGGTCTCGACCTTGCCGGATGCCGACATGCAGGCCGCTCCGAAGGTCTTGTTGCGGGCGGGTCGACGGGCTCGCGAAATTGCCCGGCAGACCAATACGGCGCTGGTGTTGATACGCGACGGCGTGCTGGTCGAGGAGGCGGTGACCGACATGGATGTGGCGGATGAAGGAGACAAATTGGCCAGGGAGCCATGATGCTCGTCATCGAATGAACGGCCCGAACGATGCTCGATGAGCTGATCTCCCGCGCGACTCTCGAAGACCTTGCCGGTACCACCGCGTTCGGGCGTGGCGAGCAGTATTTTTCCGTCGGCGCTGTCACTCGCTTGCGGGCGACCGACGAGAGAATCAGCGCCAGGGTCGAGGGCTCGGCAACCTACGAGGTCGAGCTGTGCGATGACGATGGCGATCTTGCGGGTGACTGCACCTGCCCGCGCGCCGCCGACGGCTATTTGTGCAAGCACTGCGTGGCGGTCGGATTGGCGTGGCTGGCGGAAAGTGCGCCGGCACCAAAATCCGGCGTCGCATCCGCCCGGAAGAAACGGCGCGATCCGTGGCGCGACATCACGGCGTATCTGACCTGCCAGCCGCCGGAAGACTTGATCGAGTTGTTGCTGGAGGCGGCACAGCGCGACGACTGGCTCTACCAGTCGCTTTTGCTCAGCGCCGAGCGGACCGGCGGTGGCGGCAATGTGGCCAAGGCATTCCGGCGCGCGATCGACGAGGCGACGCGAACCCAAGTTTTCTTCGAGTACCGGGAGGCTGGCACCTTCGCCGCCAACATCAAGCAGGTGGTCGATTCGCTCGCAGAACTGCTCGAACCCGACACGGCGGCAACGCTGGTGGCGCTTGCCGAATACGCCATCGAGCGCGTCGAGAATTCGCTGGAGCAGGTCGACGACTCGAACGGCATGATCGGCGGCATCGTCTGTCGCCTGGGCGCGTTGCATCTCGAAGCCTGCACGATGGCTCGGCCGGAACCCACGGAACTGGCCGAGCGCCTGTTCGGATTCGAGACGACGCT
>JAIBJL010000524.1 GCA_020029545.1 Gammaproteobacteria bacterium | reverse complement strand
TCTTGGCAAACCCTGCGGGTATTTGGACGCGTTGGAGATCGCGTTCGCCATGTCCGGCGAAGAACTGTTGCTGACGATTATTCGAATCATCGCAACAACTCACGTGCCCGCACGTCCGGCAAAGGCACAGGGGACCCACGTATCGCCGGTCCGCAGGCACTCTTCGCAGCCGTTTGTGCTGCGTCGATCCGTGCTGACCGCGTCCAGATGCGTGCATCGCATGGTCATACATACTCTCCAGTCCTGCCTGCCATCGCGTCGTCGTGTAACTGTTCGGCACCGTGGCGACTTCGCCAGCATCGGTGGTACGCGCATGAACGGGTGGAAAATGCGCCTTCCGATACAGCCCCTCGACGACCTGACCTCCCGTCTTCTTCGTTGCGATGGCTGGCAGTGTTCAGCGTTCAATTATTGAGAAAGATTCGAACCCGCGACATGAGTGCCTTCGAGGAACATGTTCCTCGATTCGACGGAAGAGCTTCTTGATGAATTCTGTGGCGACTTGGACGGAAAAGTCTCCGCGTCGCGCCAAGGTCGTCGACGTTCACCGCCCGCAACATCGCTGCTCCGGTAAGTGAAGGAGCGCTGCGCTGCTTAACGCGCCTTAACACCGATGAACTTGGGATAGGCGCGCAGAGGTGGGAGAGTTCTGGCGCAGTCAATCGATGTCTTGCAGCTCAAACCCGCATCCTCTTCCTAACCGAAAGAAGCGCGAAACATGAGCATGATTACCAGTATCGGATAGCAAGAAATTGTAATACCGGAGCTACTTATGAACACTTCGACATCGTCGCTCGCGCTCTCGGGTGTGGTGCCCCCCGTTTGCGATGCTGAAGCGGGTCAGGAACGCTGCAGTACACTCACGCTCTTCCAAGCGAATCATTCAACGGATACCGGGCCTTCGACAGGCTCGCTGTCCGAAGAAGCTGCGTTCGATCAAGCAGATTTGCTGCCTGCCAGGCAATCTGTGGGGGAGGACGGATTCTCAGTGCGGAAAATTCGCTCGGTCATGACGGAGTTGTGCGCTGCCATCAGGAGTGCGCTCGACGATGAGCGTGGAACCGCCGAGGACAGCCTGCGACGGGCCAGCGAAATGCTTCAAGGCGTCGGCGAAACAGAAACTGCAGCGAAAGAACCCGTGCACGGAGGATTGTCTCCCTGGCAGATCCGCAAAGTAACCAGCCATGTCGAGGCTCACTTGGATCGCTCGATCAGAAACGAAGATCTCGCGACGATCGTGCGATTGAATCCGTCACACTTCGGTCGAGCCTTCCGCACCAGTTTTGGCGAACCGCCTCATGAATACGTGATCCGCCGACGTGTCGAGCGCGCCCAGGGGCTCATGCTCTCGACCGACGCTTCGCTGAGCGAAATCGCCCTGGACTGCGGTCTCGCCGATCAATCGCACCTGACAAGGCTATTCCGCAGAATCGTGGGAGAGCCCCCAAGAGCTTGGCGTCGAGCCCGTATCAGCGCACCCGCTGAATGCGTCTGATCGCGTGCGGAGATCAGCGAGTTCGTGGCGCAGCTGTGCCGTCAATTCCCCAGGATACTCGTCTCGCGGGGCTTCCGATCAGAGCCTTCCCGCAAGCCACAATGCTACGTTACGTACATAGCAGTGGACGGACGCCATCGCGCGCGGATCGTTCGGCAATTCGTTCACCGGAGTCTCAGTGACGAAGTCCGGGCTGCCGCGGCGCGGGTCCCAGTTGTAGTCGGCAAAGTGATGGAACGTCGACTCCGCGATTGCCGGTCCGCTGCTGTTCGAGCGTTCGAATGCGACGGCGAGATTGAAGCGGTTGCCGCTCGCCAGGCTCCTCCCCGTTGCAATGACTCGCGCGAGTGGATTCGATGCAGGAGCAATGACTGCGCCTTCGTGCGGATGTGCGGGCAGGTACCTCACGGTGCCTGTCTCGGATCCGGTATCACGCATGACCGGGTGTACGGGCAGTGCGGCCTCGACACGCTGAACGGCTCCGTTCGCGCCCGAATGGAAATTGGGCCACCGAATCTCGGGTGTACCAGTATCGTCAGGCGGAGGATTTGCAGCAGTCGTATTGTGCGTGTGAAAAACATGGGCTGCACCGATCTGGCCGAGTGAACAGACCGAACAGCCAAGGTCCATATGATCGCGGGTGATCATGAGTCCGCCGCCGCGAGCCTGAAAACGCAGGATTCCGGCACGGTCTTCCTCGTGAAGACCATTACCGACATCGACTGCGAACAGCCACAGCTCGTCGTATGCGGAACGGTCGAGTGTGGAGAGAACCGTATCCGGTGCGCGGATCGGATCTCGATCCCGCGCTTCCACATGAAATAGGCGACTACCATCGGGCGCGCTCAGCGAGGCAAGATACTCCTGCAACATCGAAAAGCGCCCGATGTGCCAATCGTTGGTGGTCGGCTCGATCGTCGTCTGCAGCAGAATGTGGATGGGTTTGGTCATGGCTGCGTCTCGCTGGTTGCGCGATCCTGTTGCTGCATCGGTTCCTTCCACGCGGCACAGTAGTCGTAGCACGCATGCAGCTGTTCGATGACGGTCAGGATCTGGTCTGCCGAAAGTACTACGGAGGCGCTCTCCGGTTGTTCGATCACAGCCAGCCCCTCGGTGCTCGTGTGAACCTTGGTGTCGATCTGGTCCAGAGTATCGGTATTCATGAGTTTTACTCGACCGTCAGAATCGGCGCGCCTTCTTTCTTGATGAACACTACCAGAAACTTCGCAGGCGCAGTGCGGCTCGCGTTTCTGCCTACGACGTGCACATCGCTGGGTCCTTCATAGAAGGTCTGCCCCGCTGTCAGGGTAACCTCCTTGCCGCCCTTCACCTGCATGACGATGGACCCCTCGAGCACGTAGATGAATCCGTGCGCATCGTGTCGATGGATCGGATCGACGCCGCCAGGCTGGTATTCGACTGTGATCATCAGGACTTCCTTGCCGGGAAACTCCGGCAACGGTTTCGTGATGAGCGGCGTTACTACGGCATCCGCAGCACTCGCGGAAGGTGCAGCGAAGGAGCTGCAAGCGATGACGATGGCAGGGACGAGATTCTTGAGAAGTGACATTGCAGGGTCCTCGGTTGGGGAAACAAGACATCTTAGTTACCAACACTCACGCCAACTCAATTTCACAATATTGTTCG
>JAIBJL010000205.1 GCA_020029545.1 Gammaproteobacteria bacterium | reverse complement strand
ACATCTTGCATGTTGCGCAAGATATTGTTTTCGGATTGGCTGTCGAGCGCAGACGTGGCTTCATCGAGTATCAGCACACGAGGATCGTGATACAAAGCCCGGGCGATGCAGATGCGCTGGATCTGTCCACCGGACAGTCCCATGCCACGCTCGCCGATCGGTTGATCGTAGCCTAAAGGCATGCCACTGACGAACTCGTGAGCATCAGCAAGCTTGGCCGCTTCGATCACGCGCAACCGATCCGGATTCTCCTGGCCTGCAGCGATATTTTCCGCCACCGTGCCCGAGAACAGCAGATTGTTCTGCATGACATAGCCAAGCTGGGCGCGATAGGTCTCCTTCTCGAGGATATTCATGTTGTAACCGTCGACGTATATCGCTCCTTCGCTAGGCTTATAAAAACCGGCGATCAGCTTGGCCAGAGTGGTCTTGCCGGAACCGCTTTGGCCCACGAGCGCTATTAGCTGACCAGGCTTTATTTCAAGTTTGATATTTTCCAGCACGAAACGGCTCTCGTGGCTGTTGTAGCGGAAAAACACATTGTCAAAGCGGATGTGTCCTTTGAGACTCGGTAGCACGATCCGCGATTCGATTTCCTCGGGCTTCTGTTCCGGTGGCAAGTCAAGAATATCGCCCAGCCGCTCCATCGCCACGCCCGTGTCCTGCAACTGATCCCAAAGACCGACGAGCCCGAGCAGCGGCGCCATCGCACTGCCCGTCAGCATATTGAAAGCAATCAGCTGACCTATGCTGAGCTCGTTCGCGAGCACCATGCTGGCGCCAACCCAAAGAATGGCTATCGTGCTCGCGGCACTGATGATTTGGCTGATAAAGCCCACGTGCAGCCCGAAGCGTTGCGCACGATATTGAGCATCAAGCGCCTTCGCGTACCTCGATTCCCATCGCCTGCGCATGGAACGCCCGATCCCCATGGCCTTTACCGTCTCGGCGCCCGCCAATGTTTCCATGAGCAGTGCTTCTGCATCGGTCGAGGTCTCGAAAACCTTGCGTGCATATTGTTTGATGCGGGGCGTCACGACAAAGGTGAGCGCGGCGATGGGGACCGCAAATGCGATCAGCAACAGCGCCAGCTCGGCGCTGTACATGAACATGACGATGAAATAGATGAATACCATCAGTACGTCGAGCAGGGTGCTGATGGTCGATTCGGTCAGAAAATTCCTGACCTTCATGTTTTCCTGAAACCGGGCAAAGATGTCGCCCGTACGCCGTTTGGCAAAGAATTCCAACGGCAACGACAAGACATGCTTGAAAAAATGCGAGATCAACGACAGGTCGAGATTGCGCCGCATGAAATTCGACAGAAGACCGCGCATCAAGATCGCTATACGCGTGAATACCTGCGTGATCACCAGGCCGATGATCAGCATGTGCAGCAGCGAAACGTTGCCGTCCACGACTACGCGGTCGAGAATGTTCTGCACGATAATCGGCGGCAGCACGCTGAGCATCTCGATGACGAGCGTCGCCAATAAAATGTGACCGATGATGCCGCGGTAGGGTTGCAAATAAGACGTGAAACGCACCCACGGAGATTCTCCAGACGCCGACTGCAAGCGCTCCGCGCCGGGCGTGAACAAGAGACAGGTTCCCGTCCAGCCTTTTTCGAAGTCCGCGATATCCATTTTCGAGAAACCGCGCGCCGGATCGGCCACCCATACATGCTTCTTGGATACGCCGTAAACTACGATGTAGTGGTAGCCTTCCCAGTGCGCAATGAACGGCAGGTCGAATCCCGACATGGATTCGTGCGTGCACTTCACTCCGCGAGCGTTGAACCCCAACGATTCGCCAACCCGCGCCAGGCTGTCGAGCGTCGCGCCTTCGGTGGTGACGTTGGCCATTTCCCGCAGCTTGCCGAGCGTCATCTCGATGCCGTAGTGCTTGCAGATCATCGCAAGGCACGCGGCGCCGCAGTCCGCCTCTTCCGCCTGCTCGACCAACGCGAAGCGCTGCAACACTTTTTCGCCGATGCCCGGCTTGCCGCTGAAGTCTAACAACAGATTGCGGCCGCGGCGCTCTGCCATTTGCTTCTGCCGGTCCAACTCGCGCTGCGCGCTTTGAATGCGCTCTTCGAGAAACTCCTTGCCTTGAGGTTTGCGTTCGAGCACCGCGCGCAAGGTGTGTTCTGGAATGATGAGCAGAACCACATCGGTCTCGGCAGTTGCCGTCGCCGGCTGCTCGCGCCCGTTCAAGGCCGAGAACTCGCCGAAGACTTCGCCCTGCCGCACGGTTGCGATCGGGTACGCAGCGCCTTCCTCCTCGCGCACGATGCGCACACGTCCTTGCCTCACGACATGGAGCCTGCGGTCCGTCGCAGAACCCTGCGAGAGAATGGTCGAGCCGGCGGCCACGCGCTTCACGCCCACGCTGCGCAACAACTGCTCCAACTCGCCTTTCTCCACCTTGCCCTTGAGTTCGAACAAGCGAGTCACCACGCCGCCTGCCGCTTGAATGGCCGCGTAGTTCGCGAAGAACGAGGCCGCATCGCGATTCGCCGCAAATAGCGGCGCGATCACTTCGCGCGTGATGAACAACAGCTCCGTTTTCGAGGACGCCCGCACCGACGACTCGTGCGTGTAGTCGCGCAAGACACCCATTTCAGCCAGCACATCGCCCGCCTTGCGCACGCCCATGCTGATCTCTTTACCGTTGTCATCGGAAAAGATGCGCACCGAGCCGGATCGCACAACGTACATCCCGGCGATTTTTTCACCGGCGCTGAAGACGACGTCGCCGAATCCGAACCAGCGCGATTCGGCCCGCGCCGCCAATTGTTCCAGCTCCGCCTCGTTGAACGCGGAACACACTTCGACCGAAGCCAGAAACTTCACCAGAGACAAATCGGATGCTACGGCGCTCTCGCTCATTTGCGTTCCCATTAGGAGATCCAAGTTAGCCTGCGACGTTCCTGAACGGCTCTAAAGCAAAATCCATCAGTCGGCGCGAGTTGACGACGACTTCCGCGGTGGCGGTCATGCCGAAGCGTACCGGCGTCTTAACTTTGTTGACGAGAAAGTAATCGCGCTGCAACCCTACACGCGCCTTGTAGACGAGTTGCTTGGTTTGTTGGCTGACGGTGGCGACGGGCGATATTTGCTCCAACTCGCCGTTTAAAATCCCATAGCGTTGATACGGAAAGGCATTGACCTTGATTTTGACGGGCATGCCTGCCATCAGGAAAGCGCGATCGCGCTCGGCGATTTCAACTTCCAGCACCTTGCGAGCGCCGCTGGGAGCAATTGCGGCGACCGGCACTTTCTCGTCCACTTGGCCGCCGACATGACTGTAGGTCACGCTCGTGATGATGCCGCTGACCGGCGCGCGAATGCGCAGGAAATTGTCTTCATCTATATCCTCGTAATTGAGTTGCGAAGAAGAACGAGCCTTGGCCCGCGCCTGTCGCAGATCGGCTTCAACTTGCTGCTCCTCCTGCACCAGCCGCAGCAACTGCTGCTCATATTGGGCCTGCAAGGCAAGCAGCTCCTGCGATTTTTTTTGCGTTTCCTCTTTGCGCTTATCGTATTCCTGGCTCAGTGCCACTTCGAATTCACCCAGCTCGGTTTCAGCAAGCCTGTAGTCTGCCTCTTTGTCGCTGAGGAAGTTTCTCTTCTCCTTGACTTGCTCGCCCGACACGCCGCCGCCACCCGGCGATTTAATCAGACGCTCGTATTGCTCGACGACTACTCTTGCCTGCTTTCGATCTTGATCGGCCTTGTCCAGCTTCGCGCGCGCCTTGTCCAGCTTAAGGCGCTGCTCCTCGGACAACTTGGCGATGCTATCGGCGACGCGCCGACGATGATCTTCTTCGTCGCCGGAGAGTTTGGCTTTGAGCGCCTCGATTTCCTTTTCCATGGCTTTCTTCTTGGCGGGAAACATTTCCCGCGCGCGTTCGGCATTGTTCAGAACAATTTTTGCCTGGGCTGTCTGGCCCGCCACTTCGATGGCGGTAGGCGAATTCACGCGCACTATTGCATCGCCCTGCGTTACCGGCATGCCCTCCGCGACATAGATATTGACCAACTCGCCTTTTATCGGCACATATACGTCCTGCTGTTCCGATTCCGGATTGACGATTCCAATCGTCGGGACGATGACGTCCATCTTGCAAAAGAATGACCAGACAACGCCACTGACGAGCAAACCCACCAGCGCGATAATCGTCGCCCGCATCATCTTCGACGGCTCGGCGGTCAACATCGAGACCGCTTCCGGTACGTGATCTTCGAGCAGCTTGCTCAGTCCGTTCTTGGATCGGTAGTAAACGGCGGTCATGGCGTCGGCTCCGTGATTTCCGGCAGCAAATTCAGTTTCGCTTGCAACAGCGACGGCTCGAGAATGATGTTGAGATCCTGCAGCCAGCGGCGCTGCCGTTTGACCTCGCCGCGAATATCGCCGGAAAGCGATTTCCACGCAGCGGGCTGCTCCATTTGCAGCAGTTGATAAGTGCGATTGCCGCGGACCACCTCTGACCAAGCCGAAGATAGTCGCTGCGCCTGCGTCCTGTATCGATCGCTGATACGCTCCTCGAGACGCACCACGGCGGAGACGCCACTGGCATTGTTGTAGGCGTCCCACAACGATTGCGTGTGACGCAGCACTGCGTCGAGCTCGTTCATGAGTTCCGATTTATGCGTCATGAGGTCCGGCTGTATCGCGCGAATGAAGTACTCATCTTCCGTCGGGCGCAATATGGCCGAGAAATTGACCAACTGGTCCCAGTAAGCCTTAGTGTTCTTTGCCTTCTGCACGGCGTCCCACCGGGCCGCGACCTGCTGGTAGCGGCCTATCTGATCCGCAACCACCTCGCCCCACGCACCTTCTTTTAACGGCATGAGCGTCGCAATGGCGCGTTCGCTCTCGCCGCGAGTCCACGCTCCAGCCGCTTGCATGTAGCCAGTAACGACATCCGACGATGGCAATACACTGACCAGCCGTTTGCCGGCATACTCGACAAACAGCGGCGTTTGAAAGATCTCGCCCCGAGTCATCCGGGCTATGTCCACGAGCTGACGGTGCTCGACGTAGCCGGTCAAGGCGTTCAACTTATCCAAGTCAGCTTTCAGCAAATCGAGTCCGCGCACCCGCGGATAACGTTCCGTGAAGTCGCCCAAGGCGGCATCGACCGCGGCGCGATCACCCTTTGCAAGCGCCTTGCTGACGTCCTTCTTGAGTTGCGCGATCGCCTTGACGTAGACCGCATTGTCATCGCGCAGAGTGCGCAGACTGGCGAAAACACGCGCACGCATGGGCTCGAAAGCGGGTTCGTAGGCTGCGATCTGGTCAACAAGTTGCTGATGGCGAAAACTTTCTGCGTCCCACTCCTCCACCAATGCTTTGATAGTCTCTTCGTCGTGGAACAGAGCGATCGGCGCGGCCGCCCCGTCGCGAGAGGCCATATAGGCTTCGATCCGGCCCACCAGGCTCAGCTCGTCGAGCATGTCTCGCCCGCGTTTGATGAACCGATACCGCTCCTTCTGCTCGCGCACGAACCCTGCCGCCTCATCGAACTTGTCCGCGGTGACCAATGTCAACCACTGAGGCACGACCGCTTTGCTAAGCGCGGTCGCTCCCCACGTCGCAGCTTCATAGTCGTCCGGCTTGCCCTTCAAATAGCGATCCGCGACGGCTGCGCTTTGCGAATAGGCGTTCTCGTCGAGCAAGGATTTTATCTCGCGACGACTGTGGCCGAACAACCAAGAGACCAATGCCGCTGCGATAATAACGCCGATCACTCCGTAGATGCCGGTACGCACCCACCGGTCCAATCCCGACTTACCTACCAAAGAGGCCCACATCTGCGCCAGCAACATGCGTAACTTTGCCAGCGCCGTGCTCGGCGCCTTCGCCGCCGGAAGAACCGCGGTCGCGGCTAAATCGTTCGCTCCGGCTTCAGAGTCCGGCTTTTGTTCCGCGCAGAACACATCGAGAAAGGAAGTGGCAGAGGTCACGAAGCGCGTCTTGTCGCTGCCGGTGAGCTGCGCTTCGATGGGCCTAAGCAAAGTCAGCGCCATGGTGGATTTGCCGATCTCTGGAGCCATGCGCTCGATCGCCACCTTGTACGTGAAACGTTCGCTGCCAAAGGTTATCTTCTCGTCGTTCGTGAGAGGTCGGAAGCGTTCGTCGAGCTTCGAGCCGTTGACCATAGTTCCATTGGCGCTATCCAGGTCCTCGACGCCAATTTGATCGCCGTTGCGCGTGATCACTGCGTGTCGGCGCGAGATCTTCCTCAGGTCATCCGGAAAACGAGCCTGGTAATGGGCGAAAACGCTGTCGACACGCGCTACCAAGAATGGAAAGCTCTCGACGACGATGGGCTCGATCTCGCCGACGCTCACCGGCAACAACATCAGACGGATCGGCGCAGCCGCCTGTTCGGCTTCATTTTGCAGCAGCACTTGAAACTTGATGTCGCTGCCGAAGGCGAGCACATCGTCCGTCTTGATCTCCAGCGGATCGCTCGTCACCTGCCGAGCGTTCACCAGCGTGCCGTTCAAGCTGCCGAGGTCGGCGACATAGGCCCTGCCGTTCTCTTGAAAAATACGTGCGTGGCGGTTCGAAAGTCCCGCTACGGCCGCGGCCGGCAGCGCCATGAACGTCGACTCGCGCCGTCCGACGGCAAAGTGCGTGTCCGCGATGACGATGGGGCCCATGCCCGGATGCGACAGCGGCTTCATAATTATTTTCATAGGGACGATAGCCGATTTTCCAAAGGGTCGCGCCAAATTGGACTCTGCGACCGCTCATTGCATGGTCATTTCTTGGTGGGCACGACGGGCTTCATGTCCTCTTCGATTTTTTCCGGCTGCCAGCCGCCGCCCAGCGCTTTGTAGAGCGTCAATGTATCAACCAACAGTTGCTCGTAAGTGGAAAGCACCTGCTGCTGGGCGCTTAACAGGCTGCGTTCGGTGTCGAACACTTCAAGCTGCGAAACCAAGCCCTCGTGCAGTCGAGAAATTTGCACGTCGCGGACAATCCGCAAGTCGGCTATTTGCGCTTGCAGTAATTGCATCTGCTGCTGGCGCGTATTTAGATTCAGCAACGCCACTTCCACTTCTTCGAAGGCCTGCAGCACGGTGTGTCGGTACTCTTCCGATGAGATCGCCGCATCGGCCTTGCTGATCTCCACATCGATTTTCAAATCGCGGTCGAACATGTTGGAGAGCGAGGTCGCCAGCCCAAAGCTCCAAGTATTGAGCAACGTCGACGTCAAACTCGCGCCGGTCTTTGCTGTAGCCGATAGGGAAAAAGTGGGCAACCGGGTGAGCCGTGCCTTGCCGACTACGTGATGAGCTTGCAAGACAGCGTACTCTGCCCTAAGCACGTCAGGGCGTCGCGAGATGATGTCGGCGGGAAGCACAGCCGGCACATCCATCAATCGTACACTTTCCCGCAATCCAGCGACCGGGACCGTCAATTCGCCGGCTGGTACGCCAATCAGCGTGGCCAACTTCAATTCGGCTTCGGTTCTGCTGCGTTTGAGATCGAGCAGCGCAGTTTCTAAACTGGCGATCTCCGCCTTCTGACTGCGCAGTTGGGTTTCTGCAACGAGGCCCTCCTTGAATTGCGCCTCGTAGATTTGCAGCATGTCCTCTGCCTGCCGTTTCGATGCGATCTGCTGAACGATTTGCTCGTCAAACTGATGAATCTGAAAATAACGCTCAGCAACGTTTGCCGCCAGCGAAAGATAAGCCGCACGCCAGTCCATCTCGGTGCTGCGGTAGCTTGCATTCGCTATCTTCAGCTCTTTGCGAATCTTGCCCCAAATGTCGAGTTCCCAAGTTAGGCTGGCACCGAGCAGCTCGGTTTCGTTCACCGTCTCTGCCTTATTGGGGACCTGCCGCTGGCGAGTGATCGTATTGACTGGCGTCAGCGTGCCTTTCGGAGTTGCGACAAAGCGATCTTTGGAGAGCTGAATGCCCGCCCTGTCCAAGCGCAGCGCGGCAATCTTTAGATCCAACCCGTCGCCCAGAGCGCGCGTCACAAGTTGATTCAAGTAAGGGTCACCAAAACCTGTCCACCAGTCTACTTGGATTACTTCAGAGGAATTGAGTGGACGGCCGTCCAATTGCGACCACTCCGCTTTTTCCGGCAGCTCCGGGCGCTGATAAGCCGGACCGGCCAGATTCGAGCAAGCGCAGGTCGCACTCAAGCCGGCGACAGCGAAGATGAGTCTTAACACGAATGTGCAAATGCTTGAACGCGTCGTACCAACGAGCCATGCGAATTGCACGCAGTCAATGCTCATTATGGTGCGCTCCGCAACAACGCGTCATCGTGTCGTGATCAGCCCTGTACTTTTGAATTCGGCGGCGAAAGCGAGCCGAAATTATGGCATACCCGAAATCAGATTCCTGCTGTTTCCGGTTGCTCCATTGCGCCATCGACAACCGCAGTCCAGGGTCGCTTTCGATGAAGTGGGCGCTGCGACCGACCTGGCTGAACTGTTTCATCGGTGAAAAATTCCTGCGTAGCAAAACGGAGGCCATGGGGCCTCCGTTGAGTGGGGGAGAAGGGGTTGAGAACTTGAGGAGGGTTCAGAAGTAGAAACGCTGCCATGTCTCATGACGGGTTTCGACGCGAGTGCGGCTCCACTGCTCGATGAC
>JAIBJL010000204.1 GCA_020029545.1 Gammaproteobacteria bacterium | reverse complement strand
CGCTGCGATGACCATCGAAGTGGATCGCGTCGTCACCGCCAGTTCATCGCGCGAGGACGAACAGTTCGACCGCGCCGTGCGTCCGAAGCGGCTGGCCGACTATATCGGTCAGAGCGCGGTGAAGACGCAGATGGAGATTTTCATCCAGGCGGCGCGCAATCGACGTGAAGCACTCGACCACGTGCTCATCTTCGGCCCCCCCGGTCTTGGCAAGACGACGCTCGCAAACATTATCGCGAACGAACTCGGCGTGAATCTGCGCCAGACTTCCGGACCGGTGATCGAACGTGCCGGCGACCTGGCGGCACTGCTCACGAACCTGCAGGCGAACGACCTGCTGTTCGTCGATGAGATTCATCGCCTGAGTCCGGCAGTCGAGGAAATCCTGTATCCGGCGATGGAGGACTTTCAGCTCGATATCATGATCGGCGAAGGTCCGGGCGCGCGCTCGATCAAACTGGACCTGCCGCCGTTTACCCTGGTGGGCGCAACCACGCGCGCCGGCCTGTTGACTTCGCCGCTGCGTGACCGTTTCGGCATCGTGCAACGGCTGGAGTTCTACGATCAGAAGGAGCTGCAGCTCATTGTGACCCGCTCGGCGCAGATTCTGGGCGTGTCCACCGAGCCGGGCGGCGCCGAGCGCATTGCAGAGCGCTCCCGCGGAACCCCGCGTATTGCCAATCGGCTACTGCGCCGCGTCCGCGATTATGCCGAAGTGCGGGCCAGCGGGCGGATCACCGAGGAGGTCGCCCAGGCCGCTCTGGATATGCTGGATGTCGATCCGCAAGGCTTTGATGTCATGGATCGCAAACTGCTGCTGACCATTATCGAGAAGTTCGATGGTGGCCCCGTCGGTGTGGAAAGTCTCGCTGCCGCGCTCGGTGAGGAACGCGGCACGATCGAAGATGTCATAGAGCCATTCCTGATCCAGCAAGGCTTTATCATGCGCACCGCACGCGGCCGGGTAGCAACCCGGCATGCCTATCTGCACTTTGGGCTCAAGGCACCGGATCGGTCCGGCGTCAGTACCAGTGGCGATCTCTTTCGCGAATGAACAGGGCGCGAATGACAATGCAACCTGCCGACGTACCGTACCCGACGAGGTTCGCACGTTGAGTTCAGCACGCGTAGCGGGGACCGCCCCGTTCGTCTGGCCGGTGCGTGTGTATTGGGAAGACACCGATGCCGGCGGTATCGTCTACTACGCCAATTACCTGAAGTTCATGGAACGAGCGCGGACTGAATGGCTGCGCAGTATCGGCGTGGAACAGGCGGCGCTGCATGCCCAGGAGCAGGCGATGTTCGTGGTCGTCAGCCTCGCAGCCGACTATAAACGGCCTGCGCGCTACGGGGATCAATTGCAGGTCAGCTGCAGCGTCGCGAAGCGTTCGCGTGCGTCGCTGACCTTCGGCCAGGAGGTGCGCCGCGCGACGACGGACGAATTGCTGGTCAGTGCGACGGTACGCATTGCCTGCCTGGACGCCGTTGAATTTCGTCCCCGGTCGTTGCCGGGCATCGTACTGCAAGAGAGCGACAATCACTTTCACAAATGACGTTGGAAGTTCAGGGAATGACCTTTTCAACGCCCTGTCGGGTTTTGGAGGAGAGCGCTAAATGACAGATGATCTTTCGCCGTTGCAGCTGGTGCTGGGCGCCAGTCTGATCGTGCAGATCGTGATGGCCCTGCTGCTGATCGCATCGATCGCGTCATGGGCCATCATGCTGCGCAAACGCTCGGAGCTCAATCGCGCCCGTTCGGAAGCAGATCGCTTCGAGGAAGTGTTCTGGTCGGGTGGCGATCTGTCGGCGATGTTTCGTTCGATCGATCAGAGCCGCCGCGTGACCAAGGGCATGGAAAGCATCTTCGAATCGGGTTTCCGCGAATTCAGCCGCATGCGCCAGCACGCCAATCTTGGCTCGGCGCAGCTGATCGAAAGTGCACGGCGCGGCATGCGCGTATCGCTTTTGAAGGAAAGCGATCGCCTGGAACAAGGCTTGTCGATGCTCGCCACGGTCGGTTCGACCAGTCCGTATGTCGGCCTGTTCGGTACGGTGTGGGGCATCATGGGTGCCTTCCATGGTCTGGGCAATGTGCAGCAGGCCACGCTCGCGATGGTCGCACCCGGTATTGCAGAAGCACTGATTGCTACCGCGATGGGTCTGTTCGCCGCGATTCCAGCGGTCATCGCCTACAACCGCTATGCCGACCAAGTGAGCCGCATTGAACTGCGCTTCGATACCTTCGTCGAGGAGTTGTCGACGATTCTGCAGCGGCATGCCGCCGCGCCCACCCGCGGTGGTGCGGCCGCGGAGTCGCGCCCATGATGTCGAATCGCCGCGGCCGCAAGCTGATGGGCGAAATCAACGTCGTGCCCTATATCGACGTGATGCTGGTCCTGCTCATCATTTTCATGGTGACGGCTCCGCTGTTGACACAGGGGATCAAGGTCGAACTGCCCAAGGCCGGTGCCGAGCCGCTGCCGCCCGAACTCAACGACATCAAGCCACTGATCCTGAGCGTCGACAGCGCTGGCGCGTACTATCTCAATCTCGGCGAGAACGAGGAGTCGTCGATCGACGACAGTACCGTGCGCGATCGCGTCGCGACGGTGCTGCGCCGGGAACCGAAGACGCCGGTACTGGTCAAGGCGGACACGAATGTACCTTATGGCCGCGTCGTGGCCGGCATGGTGCTGCTGCAGCAGGCCGGCGCCGAGAAAGTCGGCTTCATTACCGATCCGGCGGAAGGCGGCGGCAAGCTGCCACGCAAGCCGGCGGCCGCGCGCGGGAACTGATCCGCGTCGATGGCCGATTTTCTGCAACACAATTGGCGGTACCTGCTCGGCGCGGCGCTGATCCATGTACTGTTCGCCGGCATCTTTGGGTTGACGATGCTGAATCTTGGAAAGGATGCGCCGCCGCCGGTGCTGGCGATTCAGGCCACCATCGTCGACGCCTCGAAACTGGTGCAGACCCCGAGCCGTCCGAAGCAGCCCGAGCCGGCGAAGCCGACGGTCGACCCGGAAGCCGAAGCCGCGGCGCAGCGTGAGAAAGAAAAAGAAGCGGCCGCGCAGCGCGCAAAGGAACAGCAGCAGAAGGAACAACAACAGGAACAGGAGCGTCAGGCGCAGCAGCGCGAGCAAGAACAGAAGCAGCAGCGTGAGCGAGAGGTGAAGGAACAGCAGGTTCGCGAGCAGCAGGAAGCCGAGCGCAAACGCGTCGCCGAGGCGGAAGCCAAGGCCAAGGCGGACGCCGAGGAAAAGGCGAAGGCAAAAGCCGAAGCAGATCGCAAACGCGTTGCGGAGATCGAGCGCAAGCAGCAAGAAGAGGCGGAGCGGCGCAAGGCCGCCGAGGATTCGCAGGCAAAGGCTGCACGCGAAGCGGAATTGAAGCGACAGTTGGCGGAAGAAGAAGGGCGCGCGCAGGCGGTGAGTTCCGGCCTGCTGAATCAGTACGTCGCGATGATCGTACAGCACGTCGAACGCCAGTGGAATCGACCGGCCACGGCACGCTCGGGTCTGGAATGTGAGGTGCGCGTGGCGCAAACGCCGACCGGCACCGTGCTGTCGGCGCAGGTCACGCGGTGCAATGGCGATGCGGCAGTCGTACAGTCGATCGAAGCGGCCGTGCAGAAGGCTTCGCCGCTGCCCCTGCCGCCGGACCCGCGATTGTTCGAAAGAAATCTGGTGTTTATTTTCAGGCCGTCCGATTGATATCCGGCTTGCCCACGCGGCAACGGCGCAAGCGATACCACGGTAATGGGAGTTCGATGAATGATGAATCAAGTGCACATTTGCAGGCTGTGGCGGACCGCAGCGGCGGCAGTTCTATTGCTCACAGCCAGCCTGGCGCAGGCACAGCTGGTCATCGAGATTACCCGCGGCCAGGAAAACGCCGTGCCGATTGCCGTCGTACCCTTCGGCTGGGAAGGCACCGGTGCGCCGCCCTTCGATGTCGCCCAGATCGTCGCGGCCGACCTGCAGCGCAGCGGTCGCTTTGCACCGCTGGACCGCAAGGACATGATCGACCGGCCGACGTCGGGCGAGCAAATCCGCTTTCAGGACTGGCGCTATCTGAAAAGCGATTTCATCGCGGTCGGCAAAGTCCTGCCCGAAGGCGGTGATCGCTTCGGTGTGCAGTTCGAATTGCACAATGTGCTCACCGGCCAGCGCCTGGCGGGGCAGAAGCTGTCGGCCAGCAACAGTTCCATGCGTGCGGTGTCGCATCGTATTGCCGATCTGATTTTCGAGCAGCTGACCGGTATCCGTGGCGCATTCTCGACCCGCATTGCTTTCATCAACGTGGAAGGCGCGCCGCCGCAGCAGCGCTACAAGCTGATCGTGTCGGATTACGACGGCGAGAACCAGCAGGTGATCGCCAACTCCATGGAGCCGTTGATGTCACCGGCGTGGTCTCCCGATGGGCAGAGTCTGGCGTATGTGTCGTTCGAAACCCGCGCGGCGGCGATTTACGTGCAGACTCTGCGTACGGGCGAGCGCCGCCGGGTATCGGCGCGCGCCGGTATCAATGGCGCACCGTCATGGTCGCCGGACGGGTCGACGCTGGCGATCACGCTATCGCGCAAGGACGGTGATATCGATATCTATACGCTCAATCTCGGTACCCAGGTACTGACGCGCATGACCTTCGATCCCGGCATCGACACCGAGCCGACGTGGTCGCTTGACGGACGCAAGCTGTATTTCAACTCCGACCGTGCCGGCAGTCCGCAGATTTATCAGATCGATGTCGCCGAGCCGAAGACGCCGGCGCGCGTGAGCTTCGAAGGCAGCTACAACGCGCGGCCGCGGTTGTCTCCCGATGGTAAGCAGCTTGCTGTCGTCTATCTCGACAAGGGCGCCTACAAGATTGCCGCGATCGATCTCGCGTCGAAAGCGGTACAGGTATTGACGAATGGGCGACAGGACGAAAGCCCGAGTTTTGCACCGAACGGCGCGACGCTGATCTACGCGACACAGGATCGCGGCCGCGGTGTTCTGGCCACGGTGTCGACCGATGGACGCGTCACGCAGCGCCTTGCAGCGAATGTGGGCGACGTGCGCGAACCGGTGTGGGGGCCATTCCCGGCGAAGTAGGCGTTCAGTGCTGTCGCGCTATGCCCCTGGAGTCTCCCCCGCGAGCAACGCCGGCAAGAACGATCCATCCTGACCTGAATGATGGGTCAACAGGTGGTTGTCCATGAAATTACCGGCTATCCATGGTGACCGTGCCACGCTTGTGGCAAACTTTTGCGCTGAATTTTCCGGGGTAGCCCGGACTGTGCTGCCGGACTGCGCTGTCCGAGACAGCGCGGTAACGATCCTTGCTTGATCCGTCTCTCCAGGAGAATTGAATGCGTGCATTGCAGCTGATGCTGATTGTGGTGACCACCGCGGCGCTGATGGGCTGCCCGAAGAAGCCGCAGACGCTGCCGGATTCCTCGTCCACGCCAACCGACAGCGGCGCCAATACCAGTGGCACCAGCGGTAGCGATATCAGCAGCTCGGCACTCAGTGCGGAGCAGCGCGAGATCGAACAGCTGCGCCAGCTCGGCATGGTCATCCTGTTCGACTACGACCGCGCCGATATCCGTCCCGAGTACGTCAATGTCGTCGCAGCACATGCGAAGTTCCTCAACGGCAATGCCAATCGCAAGGTGCGGCTGGAAGGCCATTCGGATGAACGCGGTTCGCGCGAATACAACATCGGTCTCGGCGAACGTCGTGCACAGGCGGTGCGTCGCGCACTGATGCTGCAGGGTGTGACCGAAGCACAGATCACGACCGTGAGCTACGGCGAGGAACGCCCGGCGGTGCAGGGCAGCGATGAGGCTGCTTATTCCAAGAATCGTCGCGTCGAGTTGGGTTACGGACGATGATCCACAGCACCCGTCGACTCCCGCAGGGCGCCGCGCGAATTCTGCTGGCGGCGATCGTTGCCGTGTTCGCCGGGTGTGCCACGACCGCGCCGGAGCAGGACCCGGTGGTGCAACGGTTGAGCGAACTCGACGGCCGCCTGCTGCGCATCGAGCGCGTGCTAACCAATCAGAGTCTGCTGGACCTGTCGCAGCGCATTGAGGCATCGCAGAACGAAGCGCGTCTCTTGCGGGGGCAGCTGGAAGAACTGCAGCACAGCGTCGGCAAGAGCCAGGATCAGCAACGCGAGATGTATGGTGATGTCGATCGGCGGCTAACTGCGCTGGAGGGTGGCGGATCGGCGCGCGCCGCCGGTTCGGTCGGGGTCGCTGGCGGTCCGGCATTGCCGGTGCCGCAGGGTGACGATCGCCAGAACTATCAGGCCGCTTTCGATCTGCTGAAGGATGGCAAGTACCCCGAGGCGGTCAATGGCTTCAAACAGTATCTGGCGACCTTTCCCAATGCCACGCTGGCAGACAATGCGCAGTACTGGCTCGGCGAGGCGCACTATGTGATGAAGGAATTCCCGGAAGCGCTGCGTAACTTTCGCATCGTGTTGGACAAGTATCCCGAATCGCGCAAGATTCCGGATGCCCTGCTCAAAATCGGTTATTGCAACTACGAGCTGAAGAATTTCGCCGAGGCACGCAATTCGCTCAATCGGGTGGTGCAGCAATATGGCGATACCACCGCGGCGCGCCTCGCCAGTCAACGTCTGGCGAAAATGGAAGGCGAGGGGCGTTAGCACGGCGAATCGTGATTGCGATTCCTGCGCTGCGCAGTTCGGGAGCCATCGAGCAGATTTATCTACGACGCAATTCTGCTCTTGGAATGACGTAACGCTGCGATGGCCGGACTCGCGGTCGACCCGCTAGGCTCCTAGGCATCGCTGCTTGCCGAATCTCATGAACGCGACCGCATCTCCCGCCACCGTAGCTGTCGACGACACCGAATCCACCGACGGTTCGTCGGCAGTTCGCGTCAAGCTGACGGAAATTTTTCTGTCCATTCAGGGCGAGTCCAGCACGGTCGGCTGGCCCACGGTGTTCGTGCGGCTCACGGGTTGTCCATTGCGCTGCCAATACTGCGATACGGCGTATGCATTCCACGGTGGCGAATGGTTCACGATCGACACTGTGCTGAAGCGCGTGGCTGCGCATGGCGTCGGACATGTGTGCGTGACCGGCGGCGAACCGCTCGCACAGAAAAGCTGCATTCCGCTGCTGAGCGCGTTGTGCAATGCCGGCTACCAGGTTTCGCTGGAAACCAGTGGCGCGATCGACATCGGCAAGGTGGATTCGCGCGTCAGCCGGGTCGTGGATGTCAAGACACCGGGCAGCGGCGAAGTGCAGCGCAATCGCTTGGCGGATCTGGCGCGGCTGCGCCATGACGAACAGATCAAGTTCGTCATCTGCAGCCGCGAGGACTTCGACTGGGCGCGCGATCTGGTGCTCGGCCGTGGCCTGCATCGGCAATGCACGGTATTTTTCAGCCCGAGCTTTCACCAGGTCGAGGCGCGCGATCTGGCGCAATGGATCATCGACGAGCATCTGCCGGTGCGTCTGCAGGTGCAATTGCACAAATATCTGTGGGGTGACACCCCAGGGCGTTAGTCGACGCTGTGCTCGCTCGATTTCGTGATGTGGCGACTGAAGGGTTGAGCACATCGAACGGCGCCATTCATTCTCTTGACGGTCAATTCGCATGTCTGCAGTCACTTCTTCGCGCCGCGCCGTCGTGCTGGTCTCGGGCGGTCTCGATTCCGCAACGGCACTCGCGATTGCACGCAACGATGGGTTCGAGTGCTACGCGCTGAGCGTCGATTATGGTCAGCGCCATCGTGCCGAACTGGAAGCAGCCAGGCGTGTCGCCATTGCACTAGGCGCGACACAGCATCGCACGATGCGTATCGATTTCGGCGGCATCGGCGGTTCGGCGCTCACGGACAACACCATTGCCGTCCCGGAATCGCCACAGGTCGGCATTCCTATCACGTACGTCCCCGCTCGCAACACCGTCATGCTGTCGCTGGCGCTGGGCTGGGCCGAAGTGCTGGAGGCGTCGCACATCTATATCGGTGTCAACGCCGTCGACTATTCCGGCTATCCCGATTGCCGACCGGCGTTCGTTGCCGCGTTCGAGCGGGTTGCCACGTTGGCGACGCGTGCAGGTGTAGAAGGTACATTGGCATTTCGGATCGCCACGCCGCTGATCGAACTGACCAAAGCGCAGATCATCCAGCGTGCCATCGAACTGGGTGTCGACCTGTCGCTTACCGTGTCGTGCTACCAGGCGGACGCCAGCGGCGCTGCCTGTGGACACTGCGATTCCTGCCGCATCCGGCGCGATGGTTTTGCGCGAGCCGGCGTCGCCGATCCCACCCGCTACTTTCGCTGAACAAGCGGCGCGCGTTTTTAGTATCATGCGCGCCTTCGAAAATCGTCGGCTCCGACAGCTGCGATTGGGCATGACGGGATGCTGCTGCGGGCAGCCCCTCGTTCTTCGGTGGAGCGGCAATCTTCGTGGGTCGGTAGCTCAGTCGGTAGAGCACTGGACTTTTAATCCATTGGTCGTGGGTTCGATTCCCACCCGACCCACCATCTTCCTCATCCGCCGAGTTCCGCTAACATCCGTACTGGTCTCAACTGGTTCGTGTCCCATGAAATTTCATGCTCGAAGAGGATCAGGTGTCAGGGTTTGCCGGCATAAATTGCCTTGTGGC
>JAIBJL010000203.1 GCA_020029545.1 Gammaproteobacteria bacterium | reverse complement strand
GCGCAGCGCAGATGGACAACTAGCTAGCCGATTCGGTGTACATCCAGGAAGTCCTGCACCTGCTGGACACCTTCGACTTCGGAGGCGATCTGCAATGCCGCACTGCGCACCTCGTCCGACTCGACGTAGCCGCTCAGCGTTACCGTTGCGTGAATCGTGGCGACATGGATTTCGTAGTGTCTGGTTGCCGGGTTCGTCGTCAGGCTGGCCCGCACCTTGGCCGTCATGACGCCATCGCCGATGGCTTGGTGCATCGATGGTTGCGTCGCAGGCGAAGCGCACTGCGGCAGTCTGATTTGCCTGACCATGGAATGGCCCTCCGAGGATGCTTATGGCGACCGCTGAACGACCGTAGCGAGATCTGACGGTGCTTCGACTGTACTCGAATCAACCACCGAGAGAATGACAATGACAATTCAGGATCAGTTACCGGCAAGGCCGATTCGCACGACTGAAATTCGCAGCACTGATCAGTTCGCTGCGTTTTCCGACTGTGGACTGCACTACACCATCATCGAGAAAACGCGCATCGATAGCGTCCGCTACTCTGACGCATCGATACGACAGACGCCCCGGGACCGCTGGTATCAAACCCTCAGCGGTCAGCTGGTAAACCAGCATGCCGATGCATGGTTCGAAATCGTATCGACCGGCCTGAAGCTGAGACGAGCCGACGCAAGGTTGGTTGAAGCAAAGCGCTGATCCAGTTCGCTATCGCTGTATCTCGATCCGCTTGCTATTTCAGATCAAGGCGCCTGAGAAAATCCGGAACTGTTGCACTCACCTGGCGTTGATGACTGCCTGTTGCCGCTAGTATGAAACAGCAATACTGGGCAAATCATATGTACGTCTCGAACTCACAAGAGTGCACTTTTCCTCATGACCATTCGGAAACCCGTTGCCCCGCCCGCTAGAAAAGCCGCTGCCGCGGAACAATCTGTCCGCGAAGACGCCGCACGGCCGACGCAACAGACAATCGCCGAGACTTCCACGGGGACCGCGAAGTCGAATCCGGTCAAGTCATCCTCACGCGCCACGGTGAGCGGACCTTCCGTCAAACCCGATCAGGCGCGAGGCAAAGCCACCGATGCGCTTGCCGGCAAGATGGTCGGGACGGCAGAACTCGCCGCCGCGATGCCGTACAACCTGGCGAAGCCGAGCGAATATTCGCGCAAAGATCCACCATGGCCCGCGGAAGGTCAGACCGTCTCGCCCGATGATCCAAGTGTCGTAAGCAGCACGCTGACCGAAGTGAACGTGTCGCCGAAATCGGGAGCGCCGGCGTCGCACGGAACCAACCCGGCAAACGCTCCACTGGATCGTGTCCGCGTCGACTCGAGCGGACAACGTCTCACCACGAACCAGGGTGTGCCCATCGCCGACAACCAGAACTCTTTGAAGGCAGGGCTGCGTGGCCCCGCGTTGCTCGAAGACTTCATTCTGCGTGAAAAGATCACTCACTTCGATCACGAGCGCATTCCCGAGCGGGTGGTGCATGCGCGAGGCTCGGGTGCGCACGGATTCTTCGAATGTTACGAGCCACTGACGCAGCTGACCCGTGCTTCGTTGTTTGCCGAGGCCGGCAAAGTGACGCCGGTGTTCGTGCGGTTTTCCACCGTCGCCGGTGAACGAGGCTCGGCCGATACGGTGCGGGATGTGCGTGGCTTCGCCGTGAAGTTCTACACGGATGAAGGCATATGGGACCTAGTCGGCAACAACATCCCGGTGTTCTTCATTCAGGATGCAATGAAGTTTCCGGATGTGATTCACGCAGTGAAACCCGAGCCGCATCACGCCATGCCACAGGCATCCAGCGCCCATGACACCTTCTGGGATTTCGTCTCGCTGATGCCGGAGTCGATCCATATGCAGCTATGGGTCATGTCCGACCGTGCTATTCCGCGCAGCTACCGCATGATGCAGGGCTTTGGCGTACACACCTTCCGCCTGGTCAACGCCGACGGCGAATCGGTGTTCGTGAAGTTCCACTGGACACCGGTCGCAGGGACGCATTCGCTCGATTGGGATGAGGCCGTGAAGATCGCCGGTGCGGATGCCGATTTTCACCGGCGCGATCTGTGGGAAGCGATCGAGGCGGGCGCCTACCCGGAATGGGAATTGGGTCTGCAGGTGTTTACCGAGGAGCAGGCCGAGAAGTTCAGCTTCGACGTGCTGGATGCGACCAAGCTCGTGCCTGAAGAACTGGTACCCATCACGCCGGTGGGACGCATGGTGCTGAACCGGAATCCGGATAACTTTTTTGCCGAGACCGAGCAGGTGGCCTTCTGCACGGCGCACATCGTGCCGGGCCTTGATTTCAGCAACGATCCGCTGCTGGCAGGACGCATCCATTCGTATGTGGATACGCAGATCACCCGGTTGGGCGGGCCGAACTTCCATGAAATCCCGATCAACGCCTCGATTGCTCAGGTGCACAACAATCAACGCGATGGTTTGCATCGTCAAGCGATCCCGCGCGGGCGGGTTGCCTATGAACCGAATTCGCTCGGCGGCGGTTGTCCGTTCCAGGCGGGCGCACGCGGCTTTACTTCCTTTCCCGAGCAGTTCCGTCAGGAGGACAAGGTACGCGGTAAAGCCGAGAAGTTTGCCGATCACTACACGCAGGCGACCCTGTTTTTTGACAGCCAGTCGGATGTGGAGAAGGCACATATCATTCGCGCCTTCCGATTCGAGTTGACCCGCGTGCAAACGGCCGCGATTCGCGAGCGCGTAGTCTCGATGCTGCGCAACGTGTCGGAGGAATTGGCGCAGGGCGTCGCCGCAGGCTTGGGCATGCAACTACCGCCCGCGATGCCGCCGGTGCTGGCTAAGCCGGCGAAGCCGGAGGTAAGGGTTTCCAGCGCCTTGTCGTTGTTCGCCCGTCCGGGTGATGGCAGCGTCAAGACGCGGCGCGTGGCGATTCTGGTAGCCGATGGCGTCGAGTCCGAGTCGTTGGCGCAACTGCACACAGCGCTCGCGGGTGCCGGCGCAGTGCCTCGTTTTGTCGGTATCCGACTTGGCCGTGTGGCGGCGCTGGCCGGCGATGCGCTCGATGTCGAAGTCAGCATGGAAGCAGCGCCGTCCGTATTGTGGGATGCGCTGGTGTTGCCTGATGGATCAGATGCGGTAGCAGCGCTGAGCGCCGCTGGCCACACTATCGAGTTTATCAAGGATCAGTTCCGGCATTGCAAACCGATCCTGGCGCTGGGCGCAGCGACTGCCTTGTTGGAGCAAGCAGGCATTGCGCCAGCGTTGCCTTCGGGCAAGGAGGACCCCGGTGTGCTGAGGTTCGACAGCGCAAAAATTTCCGCGGCGAGCGCTGCCTTGATGGCGGCCATCGGCAAGCATCGTGCATTTGAGCGTCAGATGGATCCGCCGCCGGTGTGATTCCGTCCAACGCGATTCGCATCCGCTTCACCAGACGATACAGGGCGCACCTCTGGTGGACGCCCCTCGTCTAACGGATCGCGCAGCAGGCGCCGCACGACCACATAGAACACCGGCACGAGCAACACGCCCAGGAACGCAGCAGTGAGCATGCCACCCACGACACCCGTACCGATGGCGTGGCGGGCGTTCGCGCCCGCGCCTGTGGACACGACCAGCGGCAACACGCCGAGGATGAATGCGAACGAGGTCATGAGGATCGGACGCAGGCGCAGGCGTGAGGCTTCCAGTACCGATGCATAGAGCGTCTTGCCTTGAGCCTGCTGCGCAAGCGCGAACTCGACGATCAGGATGGCATTCTTGGCCGACAGGCCGATGATGGTGATCAGGCCGATCTTGAAAAAGACATCGTTCGGCAAGCCGCGCAACGTGACCGCCAGCGCCGCGCCCAACAGACCGAGCGGCACGATCAGCATCACAGCGATCGGTGTGGACCAGCTCTCGTACAGCGCGGCCAAGCATAAGAATACGATGAGCAGCGAGGTGGCGAACAGCAGCGGCGCCTGGTTGCCGGACAATCTTTCTTGCAGCGATTGCCCGGCCCAGTCGGAGCTCATGCCGCGCGGGAGCTTGTCCCGCACGAGGCGCTCCATGGCATTCATCGCCTCGCCCGAACTCGTACCGGATGCGGCCTGGCCGGTGATCTGCACGGCCGGATAGCCATTGAAGCGATACAGCGTGGGGGAAGCGACTTCCCACTGTGTCGTCACCAGGTTCGACAATGGAATCATCTTCGGTTGCCCGTCAGCGTCCATCTGCGTGCTCGGCAGATAGAAACCGTTGAAAGCGGATGAGGTCATGCGATACGGCGCATCGGCCTGCAGCATGACGCGCCGGATGCGGCCCGCATAGATGAAGTCGTTCGCGTACACGGGTGCGAGCATCAACTGAATGGCCGTATACACAGTCGAGGCGTCGACACCCAGCGCCTGCGCCTGCGTTCGATCGACCGTGAGCTTGAGGCGCGGTGCAGGCTTCGCGGCGTTCTGGCGCACCTGCATCAGCGCGGGGTCGTGGCCCGCTTCCTGCAGCAGCGTCTGCGTCGCCTTGTCGAGACTAGGCCTTCCCTGACCTGAGCGATCTGTGAGGTAGAAGTCGAAACCACCGATCTGGCCCAGGCCGGAGATGGTCGGCGGAGACATGAACAGCACGTTCGCATCGGTGACTCGCGCAGTCACGTTCGCGGCGCTCCAGTCGATGAAATCCTGCGCGGTCTCTTCGCGCTCATCCCAGTGCTTCAAGCTTACGAACATCTGTCCGGAAGCTTCGCCGGTGGACATGAAACTGAAGCCGGCGATCCGGCTCGTGGAGGCGACGCTGGCGTTTTGCTTGACCAAGCCATCCACCTTTTCCAGCATGGCCATGGTGCGATCCAGCGTGGCGCCCGGTGGCAGCTCGACGATGGCGAAAACGACGCCGCCGTCCTCATTCGGCACGAAACTGCCGGGCAGCCGCAGATACAGAAACCCTGCAATGATCACCAGCACGGCGAAGCTCGCCATCCAGCGCGGTGTATGCCGCAACGAGGAGGCAAGTGTGCGAACGTATGCAGTCTGCGAGCGATCGAACGCTCGGTTGAACCAGCGGAATACACCGGCGTTCAGATGGGCGGGTCGCAGGATGGTGGCGCACAGTGCTGGCGTGAGGCTCAGCGCCAGAAATGCGGAGAACAGCATCGACAGCGCGATCACCAGCGCAAACTGGCGATAGATGCCGCCGACCGTGCCGCTTTGCAGTGCTGCCGGGGTGAACACGGCCGACAGGACCACCGTAATGGCGATGATCGCACCCGTGATCTGGCCCATTGCCTTGCGCGTCGCTGCGAGCGGCGAAAGATTTTCCTCGCGCATGATGCGCTCCGTCGCCTCGATCACGACGATGGCATCGTCCACCACGATGCCGATCGCCAGCACCATGGCGAACAGGGTGAGCTGGTTGATGGAGAACCCGAGTGCATTCATGCCGAGCGCCGCACCGAGCAGGGTCACGGGCACGACAAGCATCGGAATCAGCGTCGCGCGGAAGCTTTGCAGGAACAGCAGCATCACCAGAAAGACCAGCACGACGGCTTCGATCAGTGTGTACACCACCTCGCGGATGGCGATGCCGATGAACTGGGTGGTGTCGGAGGCGACGCGCCACGTCACGTCCGGTGGGAACGTCGCGGCGAGTTCGGCCATCTTGGCCTTCACGGCGTTGCCGACTTCCAGCGCGTTTGCATTCGGCAACGTCTGAATGGCGAATGCACTTCGGGGGCCTTCGCTGCGGGCTTCGAAGGTGTACGACTGCGGTCCGAATTCGACGCGGGCCACATCCTTGAGGCGCACCGAGGCGCCGCCCGGTTCGGCACGCAGAATGATGTTCTCGAACTGTTCCGGCGAACTGAAGCGACCTTCCGCCGCGACGGTGGCCTGGAATTGCTGTCCCGCAATGGCCGGCCGCGTGCCGATGGCGCCGGACGCAAATTGCACGTTTTGCGCTCGCACCGTTTCCATGACCTGGGCTGCGGACAGGCTGTACGCATGCAGCTTGTCCGGATTGAGCCAGATGCGCATGCCCAGCTCGCCGCCGAAGTGCAGCACCAATCCGACGCCAGGCAGGCGCTGCAGCGGATCGATGATGTTTGAGGCGACGAAGTCGTCCAGTTGGTACGCGTTGACGCTGCCTTTCGCAGCGGACATCGTCAATATCATCAGCATGGCGGGATTCACCTTCTGGACCGTGACGCCTTGCCGGACGACTTCGGTAGGCAGACGCGGTTCCGCCTGCGCAACGCGGTTCTGCGTCTGCACGACTGCCGTGTCCGTATTGGTGCCGGTTTCGAACGTGAGGGTGATCGAGGAATTGCCGTTGGAGTTGGAACTGCCGGTGAAGTACAGCAGGCCGTCGATGGCCTTGAGCTGCTGCTCGATCACCTGCGTCACCGTGTTCTCGACGGTTTCGGCATTCGCGCCCGGGTAACTCGTCGATATCTGCACCTGCGGCGGCGCCACGGCGGGGTACGACTCTACCGGCAAGGTGGAGAAGGCGAACATGCCACCCACGCTGATGAGGATCGCGATCACCCACGCGAAGATGGGTCGATTGATGAAGAATCCCGCCATCGCGCTACTCCGGTCGATCCGCGCCCTGCGGCTGCTGCGCATCGGCGGGCGAGGGATTCACGATGGCATCCGGCCGCACGCTCATCACACCGTCGACGATGACTCGATCGCCCGCGGCGAGGCCGCTCGCAATCCAGTCCGTGCCCTGCATGGATTCGGTCGTGATGTGCTTCTGGATCGCGCGGTTATCGGCGGCTACTGTCCATACATAGGCGCCGGCCACATCGCGCAGCACAGCTGACTGCGGCAGCACGAAGGCTTGATTGCGTTGACCGAGCGACAGCCGCACTTTGACGAACAGACCCGGCATCAAGTGCCGGTTTGGATTCGGCAGCAGGCCGCGGAAGGCGACCGTGCCCGTGCTTGGGTCCACGCTCGTGCCAGTGAAGTCCACCTTGCCGGTTTCTGCGTACACCGAGCCATCCGGCAGCACGATCTGCACGTTGGCCTGATTCGCAGCGGCGGCCGTCACTTGACCCGTGGACTGCGCGCGAAAGAAATGCTCCAGCCCGTTCGCGGGCAAGTCGAAGCCGACGTAGATCGGATCGATTTGCTCGATGATCGTCAGCAGCGTGGCACCGTCCTGACCGACCAGTGCGCCCTCGGTGACCCGCTGCTCGCCGGCGCGCCCCGCAATCGGCGCGGTGACCGATGTATAACCCACCCGAATGCGCGCGGACTCCACATCGGCTTGCGCCTGCTTTCGTTGTGCCGAAGTGGAACGCTCGTTGGCCTCGGCAGTGTCGAGATCCGCTTGCGAGATCAGGCGCTGAGTAATCAGCTTACGGGCTCGCTCCGCGATCACCTTGGCGTTGGTTGCTTCGGCATCGGCGCGTGCCAGCGCTGCCAGCTTGCCGTTCAGCTCCGCCTGCAGCGGCGTGGGATCGATCTGGAACAGCAGCTGGCCGGCTTTGACCTCCGTGCCTTCTTTGTACACACGGCGTTGCAGGACGCCCGCCACGCGCGCGCGCACGTCCGCCGAGCGCGTCGCGGCAAGCCGTCCGACGAACTCGCGTGTCAGCGGCACGTCTTGCGGCTGTACCGTGATGACGCGGACGGACACCGGCGGCTTCTCCGTGGGCTGCGGCTTGCTGCCACAGGCAGCGAGGGCGAGCAACAAGGGGGCAATAAAACAGCGACGAAATCGGCGGAGCAACTGCATCGGATGGCGAGAGCGTCTGAGCGGGGGGTGCAACGATACCCGATGTGAACCCGCGTCGGTGCGCCGCTGCGTCCTACACTGATCCGGCAGCGGTTCCTGTCCGACCGTGCTTGCTGAGTTTCCTTTTCACGCTGTCTTCGCGCAGAATAAAAGTCTAAGTGATCCCCTGTCTTTCTGATTGATACGTCCCCTGATTGACTATGTTCCCTGATTGATAGATTGACGATTCGACGAATGTCTCACCGCCGCTTCCATCGCTCGATCCTATGGCTGATGCCATGGCTGGTCTTGCGTGCGTTCGTGCCGGCGGGATTCATGGTCTCGACCGGCCTCGACGGCCCGCAGCTGTCGCTATGTTCCGGGCACACGAGTCTGCCCGGCGCCCCAGCAGCCGAACTCGATCCACACGCCGCGCATCATGGCGCGCATCATGGGCAGCGGGCCGACGTGGGTGATGTCGAGCACGCAGCAGGTCATGGCGGCAAGCATTTCGATGCGCCGTGTCCGTTCGGTATCGCTGCCGTTGGCATCACGGTCTCGGTATTGCGTCCGGCTCCTGTGTCGGTCCTGCCGACCGACGAGTCGTTCACTTCGTCCTCTGCGCGTGTGGTGGCGGCCGGGCCGCTGCGGTCCGACTACATTCGCGGTCCTCCGCTCCAACTCTCCTGAAAAAGCACGATGGACAACTGACGTTCGCCTGAGGCGAGCGTCTCTCATGCTTATCGAGCGCCCCTCTCGACGGGGCGCACGGGAGACTCGTATGCAACCCCGGATGGTCGTGGCTTGTGCCACGATTCTGGTGGCCTGTGCGGCGCGCGCCCATGCGAACGCGGCCGACAGCAGTGCACCGGTAAAAACCCTCGGCACCGTGACAGTGATCGGTAGCCGTCCCACCTCGCTTCCCACCCAGATTCCTACCACCATCGAAG
>JAIBJL010000202.1 GCA_020029545.1 Gammaproteobacteria bacterium | reverse complement strand
CCGTGCCGTCGCCAGGATCACGAGCCCGAGCATGACGGACTTGGTCGCCGCACCGCCGACGTAGCCGATGACGATCTCAAGGTAGGACACCGGCGCCGACAGCACTTCGTAAATGGTGCCCGAGTAGCGGGGCATATAGATGCCGAACGACGCATTGGAAATACTCTCGGTGAGAATCGAGAGCATGATCAACCCGGGCACGATGAAGGCGCCATAGCTCACGCCTTCGATCTGTGCCATGCGCGAGCCGATGGCCGCGCCGAATACCACGAAGTACAGCGACGTCGAAATGACCGGCGACAGCACGCTCTGCACCAGCGTACGGAACCAGCGCGCCAGTTCGAAAACGTAGATCGCACGGATCGCATAGGTATTCATCGGTTCGACACCAGGTTCACGAAAATGTCTTCGAGCGAACTTTCGCGTGTGCGCAGATCCTTGAATTCGATGCCCAGTTCATTCAGCTGTCGCAGCAATGTGGCAATACCCGTCGTGTCCGCCTGGGTATCGAACGTGTACACCAGATCGCAACCATCCGCGCTGAGTTCCAGCTGACGGCTGGCAAGCTGCGCCGGGATACCGGACAGCGGACTCTGCAGATGCAGCGTCAATTGTTTGCGACCGAGCTTGCGCATCAGCACTTCCTTGTCTTCGACCAGAATGATGTCGCCCTTGCTGATGATCCCGATGCGGTCAGCCATCTCCTCGGCTTCTTCGATGTAATGTGTGGTCAGAATAATCGTCACTCCATTGGCGCGCAGTGAACGGACCATTTCCCACATGTCGCGCCGCAGCTCGACATCGACACCGGCCGTCGGCTCATCGAGAAACAGGATCTGCGGCTCGTGCGATAGTGCCTTTGCGATCATGACGCGGCGCTTCATGCCGCCGGACAAATTCATGATGGGACTGTCCTTCTTGTCCCACAGCGACAGGTCGCGCAGCACCTTCTCGATGTAAGCCGGATTCGGCGGCTTGCCGAACAGGCCGCGACTGAACGCCATGGTGCGCCAGACACTCTCGAATGCATCGCTTGCGATTTCCTGCGGCACCAGCCCGATCTTGGCGCGCGCGGCGCGAAAGTCGGTGACGATATCGTGACCGTCCGCTGTCACCGAGCCTGAGGTCGCATTGACGATGCCGCAGATGATGTTGATCAGCGTCGTCTTGCCGGCACCGTTCGGGCCCAGTAACGCAAAGATCTCACCCCGACGGATAGCGAGGTCGACGCCCTTGAGCGCCTGAAACCCCGATGCATAGGTTTTGACGAGTTGGGAAACAGAAATGATCGGCTGCACGACACCCCCCGACGCCCTGACCGTTGTGTGCAACGACAAGGGAAACACACGGCGACACCATGGCGACATTATAGAGAGCCATCTGCAACGGCGGCCGCGAATGTCCGACGAACCGTCAAACCGGCAAGACAATGGACCGCCATCGCCGTGAAGAGTATGCGATGCTCGTGCCTGGCAACAGGCATCGATGCTTCTTCGAATGGCACAAAAATTCTATGTGGTGTGGTCTGGCCGGCGCAGCGGCATTTTCACCGACTGGAGTGAAGTCCAGCCGCTGGTCGACAAGTTTGCGGGCGCACGGTTCAAGTCGTTTCCGACGCGAGCCGAAGCTGAAGCTGCGTTTCGTGCCGGCCGGCCGGCCTCCATCGCTGCGAGGCCGCGCACCGCGAAAGCGATTGCGAAGCAACCTGCCGACGACGAAGCCGCTGTCGACGTACGCATTTATTGCGACGGGGCCTGCGAACCGAATCCCGGCCGTGCAGGTTCCGGCATCGTCGTGTATCGACACGGCGAATTAGCCGAGTTGTGGTATGGCCTGTTCAATCCGCGCGGCACGAACAACATCGCCGAACTCAATGCACTGCATCACGCGCTGCTGATGTCGGAACAGGCCATCGTGGCGGGGCACGGCGTCGAGATCCTCTGCGACTCCACTTACGCCATCAAATGCATCAGCGTGTGGGCAGCGGGCTGGGAAAAGAAAGGCTGGCGCAAGGCCGACGGCGAGATCCGCAACCTCGACATCATTCAAGCCGCGTATGCGCTGTACAGCCGCCTTGCCGATGATGTCCGACTCCGGCATGTCAGCGCCCATGTCGGCACGGAAGGCAACGAACTCGCCGATCGCATGGCCATGCTCGCCGTACAGACCGGCCAGGTCGAGTTGCGGCGGTATGAAGACAAGATCGACATTGCCGCCCTGCTGCGCATGCGATCCGGTTGAACCCCATCGATTCGGCGACGAACTCTGACTAGCTACGATCACTTCAGTCCGACAGGCTGCTGGCTGCCCTGAAATCACGGGGGGCAAGCGCCTTGCGCATCGCACGCCAGGCGAGAAACGCACTGGCCACCAGCCCAAGCCAGGCGCCCGCGCCGAAGCTGACACGTTCCGCGATCCGGCCCAGCAGATCGTTGGTCACGCGGTTGGCGAGATGGACTAGCTGGCCGCCGAGCGAATCTGCACTGGCACGCGTTGCGAAGTAGTCACCCGATGTTTTCCAGTACAACCAGCCACCGAACACGCACATGAACAGCAATGGGATCACGCCCGCCAGCCGCGCCGCTGTCGTATCGCCGCGCAGCGGCGCCAACGGCGATAGGGCGGCTGCAACGCACAACACCCCAAAAACCAAAGCCGCCGGCGAATGCACCTCGCCGATACCAGTCAGCAGCAGTCCGGGCCGGTCGATCAGCGTCCATAGATCGTAGAAGTGAAATCGCAGTTCGACACGCCCCAGGTCGGTGACCAGGGTCGTCAACCAGAACCAGCTCGCCATGAGGCATCCGATGGCGATCACTGTGGTGGTATCGATCGGGCGCGTGGTCGTGGTCATCGCCCGGGCGGAAGCCGCCACCGGCCCAGCGACATCCCAGCGACATCATTGATGTTTTTTACGCGGGAATCCAGCGCCGCATCTTCTCAGGACACAGGCGCGTGATAGATTCAGGCCATGGCTCGGAGTCTGTCCGGGTAATGGGCATCGATGGACCATTACTCTGACAGGCGCCTCGGCATACAACAAGAATCCTGGGGTCCGGGGAGCGGACAATGCGACGATGGCAGCATACGTCTCTGTGCTGTACGCTCGTTTTGGCAACGAGCTGCGCGACAGTCGACAAGCAGATCAACGAACACGAATGGCTGCGCAAGACGCGCGATCAGTCGGTGAAGACGGCTGGCGTCGTCATGGAAGCCACCAGCAAGTCGGCCAAGCGCATGCAGGACTACCTGGCGCGCAAGGACCTGCTCAAAACCTTCACCGACGCCTCCCAACACAGCGAAGCGGCCGTGCTGGATGTGTTGCGCAAGGCGGGTGTCGGCACCGCGAAGTCCGTGGCACCGCCCGGGACGAAAGCAACGACCACTGCCACACCGGTCAAACCGGGAACGCAACCTTCCCCTAAACCGCCGTCACCGCAACAGGTCTCCACAGTGCCCTCTCAATATGCCGGCACGCTACGCTGGCCGGTCGATGCCGGCATCATCAGTTCGGAGTACGGCGAGCGGCATGGCCGCATGCACAAGGGCATGGACATTGCCGGCGATGTCGGTGAACCGATCAATGCGATCGCCGGCGGCCAGGTCATTTACGCCGGCAATGGCATGCGCGGTTACGGCAATGTCGTGATCCTGCGGCATGATAAAAACCTGACTTCTCTGTACGCGCACAACAGCGAGCTCAACGTCCACGTCGGCGACGAAGTCAAACAGGGGATGCAGATTGCGCTGCTGGGCAACACGGGCCACTCGACCGGACCCCATGTGCATTTCGAAATCCGCGATGGCGAGACCCCGCTCAATCCGCGCGAAAAATTGCCACCGACGAAGCTCGCCAGCTCGCTGAATGGATTCGACGATGAAGACGACGTTCTGCTGGCGGATGCCGCACTGAAGCACAAAGGCAATCGGGCCAAGCTATAGTGAACCCACCTAGGCATCGGATTGTCTGATGGCTGGCTGCCCACTGGACAGGAACGGTCATCGCTCATGCGCATGCTCACGCTCTGCTTTGTACTTCTTGCAGTCACGGCAGCGATGGCGCAGCCGACGCCAAGCGATCCTCCGGTATCGGGTATCGTAGCGGTCGACTCTGTCGAATCTGCAGGCGGCGACACCATCGAAGAAGTGACCGTCAGCGGCGAGCAGCCCGGGCCCGGTTTGTGGAAGATCAGCAAGGACGGCCACGTGATGTGGATACTGGGAGCGCTGCAGCCCTTGCCGAAAAAGATGTCGTGGCGCTCACGATCGGTGGAAGCCGCGGTTGCTGAATCACAAGCGCTACTGACTGTACCGAGGGTCGATCCGGATATTGGCTTCTTTAAAGGCATGACACTGTTGCCGTCGCTGGTCGGCGCCCGCAACAATCCGGATGGCGCCAAGCTGCAGGAAACCTTGCCGCCTGAGCTGTACGCACGCTGGCTGGCATTGAAAGCACGCTACATCGGGAACGCTGAGGGCATCGAGAAGTGGCGACCGATCTTTGCCGCGAGTGAGTTATACGAAAAAGCGATCGACAAATCGGCGCTGACCACGAAAAGCGACGTTCTACCGGTCGTGAAGAAGATGGCGAGGCAGCACAAACTCAAGATCATCGAGCCGACGCTTGAGATCGAGATTGACAAGCCCGGACAGGCAATCAGGCAGTTCAAGAAATCTTCGCTGCAGGACATCGACTGTTTTACGAAAACCCTCGATCGACTCGAAACGGACCTTGACAACATGCGGGCGCGGGCCACTGCATGGGCCGTCGGAGATGTCGATGCCCTGCGGCAACTTCCGTATCCGGACCAGTTTGGCGCGTGCGGCTCAGCGATTCTCAATTCCTCGATCGTGCAGGATCGCGGACTGCAGGATGTACTGCAACGAGTGGAGTCGCTCTGGTTGGAGCAGGCGCAGGCAGCACTGGCAAGCAATGAAGTGACGTTCGCCGTACTGCCGATATCGCAACTGCTGAGCGCGGACGGCTACGTGGCGAAACTGCAGGCACTGGGCTACGACGTCGAAGCGCCGTGATTCCAGTGTGAAAAAGTGAGTGGTGAATGGTGAATGGCAAAAACGCTACTTTTGTCCTTCGGGGTCGGCCGGCTGCGTTCCCGACGCAGCTCGGCACTTCCTACATCCGTGTAGGTCATGCGCAGCGCGATGCTGCCTGTCCGAGTCATGAGGACCGCGAAGAATGTTATAAATAGCAGCTTCGTTCCCACGACCTCGCTGCCTATCCCATGAAGCCAACGATCAAGCCCCTCATTCCGAACTTCTCTTCCGGCCCCTGTGCCAAGCGTCCTGGTTACTCGCCCGCGAATCTGGCCACGGATATTCTCGGCCGGTCGCATCGCTCGGGCCTGGGCAAGGCGCGTCTCGCGAGATCCATCGCCGAAACGCGCGCCCTGCTGGGTATTCCTGCGGACTATCGCGTGGGTATCGTGCCCGCCTCCGACACCGGCGCGTTCGAAATGGCGATGTGGTCGCTGCTGGGTGCACGCCCCGTCGACGCCTTCACCTGGGAATCCTTCGGCGAAGGCTGGGTGACCGATCTGACCAAACAGCTGAAACTGCCGGACACGCGCGTATTCAAAGCCGACTACGGCCGCCTGCCCGATCTGTCGCAGGCCGATGCTGCGCATGATGTGATCTTCACCTGGAACGGGACGACCAGCGGCGTCAAGACGCCGCACGGCGACTGGATTCGCGACGATCGCGAAGGACTCACATTGTGTGATGCGACCAGCGCCGTGTACGCGATGCATATTCCCTGGTCGAAACTCGATGTCGTGACGTTTTCCTGGCAGAAGGCTCTCGGCGGTGAAGCCGCGCACGGCATGCTGGTGCTGTCGCCGCGCGCCGTCGAGCGCCTGAAGACTTATAAGCCCGCCTGGCCGCTGCCGAAGATTTTCCGCATGACCAAAGGCGGCGCCTTGCTCGAAGAAATTTTCGAAGGCTCAACGATCAACACACCCTCGATGCTTGCGAACGAGGACTATCTCGATGCGCTGGCCTGGGCCAAGTCGATCGGCGGTCTGCCGGCGCTGATCCAGCGCAGCGAAGACAACCTCGCCCTGTTCGAAAGCTTCGTCGCCTCACATTCATGGATCCACTTCCTGGCCGACAAGAAGGAGTATCGATCGAACACTTCCGTGTGTTTCACCATCGACCTCACGCCGGATCAGACCAAGAAATTCGTCAAGCTGCTCGAAACCGAGCAGGCTGCCTACGATTGCGGCGCGTACAAGGACGCACCGCCGGGCCTGCGCTTCTGGTGCGGCGCCACGGTGGAGAAGTCCGATATAGAGAAGCTGCTGCCCTGGCTTGAATGGGCGTACGAGGAAGTGAAGAAGGCGTGAAGTGATCGGCCCGGCCCGTCAACCCGCCGCAGGTGACGCTGCAGGGGGCACCTCAGCGGGTGGTGCGGGCGTGGGCAACTCTTCGGCAGCCAGCGTGGCGGAAGTGACCACGGCGGGGTCATCGCGAAGCTTTAAATAGAGCCCGCGCTTGCCGGGTCGCGGTACCGGCAGCGCACGTCCGGGAAAACCGTCCGGCACTTCGATGGCCTCTTTGAATTCCGGGTCGCCGGAAACAGAGTCCACCAGGAACAGGTTGGACCCCGTGAGCTTGCACGCCTGTTCCGGCGCGGCGGGACATTGCAGTGCCTGCAATACGGGCAATCGCACGAGCGTGGCCAGCGGCTGCCAGTCCCCTGCGACACCGCTGTTCACGACGCGAAACTTCAGCGGTCCGAATGCCGAGAACCCGAAAGCCTTTGCCGGGTCGAAAGTGGCGACTGCCACTTTGGCATCCGCCAGCGTCAGGTTGCGATTGGCAAGACTCAGCGTGGTCGCAAACGCTTCATCTTCGCTGGCTATCTCAATGTTCGCGTCACGACCGAACGTGGCCGGCGACTTCGCTCGCACGGAGAAGACCAGCTGCGCGTCCTGCGGCAACTGATCTTCGCTCGCGAGTTCGATGTTGCTCTCGTTACTGCGCGCCGAAAGCTGCACACTCTTACCGACCAGTTCGACGCTGGGACGCGGTGGGGCCACCGCGACATTGACCGTGTAGCTCCGCCCGTCGCGCAGCGTGACTTTTGCTTTCGCCGTGTCTCCCTGCTGCAGAGTGGTCACCGCAGTACTGGATGCGTCGATCGTGCCGCCTGCATTCGCGGGAGTTGCGGATGTGCCGCCCGCAGCCGCAGGTTTCACCGCCAATCGCAGCGCATCGCTTACCGCGCTGGCGTCGGATGGAGAGGGCACGAATTCGAGCCCTTTCAGCTCGAGACTGACGACGTCGCCGAGCCGGCTACCCTTGAGAATGCCGTGCGATTCGCCTGCATGAATGGAGAAACTCTCGAAGCGCCCCGCTTCCGGGTAAGCACGCAGCTCCAAAGGGTGCGGCTCCATCCCACCGTACTGCGAAACCAACAGCGTCAGCGGGCCGGGCTCGGACTGTTGCAAGGGAAGATTGATCTCGACCTCATTGGCTTTGACCGGCGACCATTCGACCCGCAACTCCTTGCCGGCCGGGTCCTTCACCATGATGCGATCGATGCACGCCACGCTGCCGGCCTGCAGATGAATCGTGTTGGCGCGCCCGACGATGAGCGACCCGTCGTCCGCGGACGAAGAACTCCACGTCTGCGACTGCGTGTTGACGAGCTGAAAACCCGGCCCGTCGAATTTCACGAAGCCCCAGTAGCCATGCAGCGAGCCCTGGAAGCGGTCTTCGAGGCTTGCCGTTCGCAGCGGCGAAGTGTCGATGACGAAGCCGCCTTGCGCCGCATCCGCCATCGCCGGAAGGTCGATCGCCTCGCCATTCTTGCCGGTGACGCGCAGGAAAATATGGTGCGCATACTCGGTCGAGAACACCAGCGGTGCGCCTTCAACGGGCAACACCAGCGAATCCCTGCGTGCGCAATAGATATCCTTCGGGCTGACGGCGTGCAGCGGTGGGGGCAGGGCCTGCTCGACAGCCGGCAGCGCCGCGACCAGCACCGATTTCGGATTTTGAAATGACGGCGGCGTGTTGAGCGTCAACGTGAGTTGCTGGCCTACGGCGGTAGCGAGCGCCGGAATGTATTGATAGTTCGCGACACGGAACGAATCGAACAGCCTGCCGAGATCCCGCAGCGAGGCGATATAGGGGCTGTAATAACCATAGTTCCCCTGCGGCGTGGAGCTGGCCGCCATCGCCAGATCGCTCGCGGGCCCCGTGGTGAGCGCCTCGACCATCGAAACGCTGTGTCCGTCGTTGAGGATCAACGTGTCCTGTCCCTGCATCAGGCAGGGCGCCTGCAGTTGCGGAAGCCGGTCGAGGCACTTCTCATCGACACGGATGCCGAGACTTCGCGCCAGCAGCGGCGTGGTGTCCTTCAGGACTGCCGGGTTGCCTGCGTTGAGACGACGGATCGCGGAAAGATAGCGCTCGAGACGGGATCGATCGAGCGTGGCCTGATTCAGGTCCTGCGCGGCGCGAACGAATGCGCCGGGGCGGCCGCGCACGGCACTGATAAGCGTCTTCACATCGCCGCCGGTTTCCGGTGCGAGGAAGATCAGCGCCTGTTGCGCACCCTCGGGAACGGCAACGGTCAGGGTTTTATCTGCACAGTCGCGCTTCCAGGTTGCGCAGCTGAAAAACCAGTTCTTGGGCGGAGGATTGGTCGGGCCGCGCAGAAAGCTGACGACAAGCACGTAGTGCTCGGACTGGGTCGCCGGTAAGTCGGCTTTGATCGAGAGTTTGTCACCTACCGCGAGGTGCGGCGCCTGTGCAATGGGCAGCGACGTGTCAGCCCGAGTGACGGTGACTTCGAGCGTGGGACCGGTCAGATCGTAAGGAGCTGAGCCGGCGGCTTGCGCCGTGGCAATTGAAAGGACCGCTAACGCAAGGCCCGTGAGGGCCGATATCGAACGGCAACGGCAAAGTCTGGAACTCATGGGGCTAATCGTAGGGTAGACAGCACGCACGCGCCAATCGGAGTTGCCGGCAACCCGGTAAATCAGATGTCGCGGATCTGAGACGACGTTGCTCGGACTCGAGCTGTGTTCGAGTTACCGATTCGTTGAGTGTCACCGGGAGCGATTGACGTTTCGATAATCATCGTAATATCGTAACTCATGGATACAGTTCAGGTCATTCAGGCATTGGGAGCGCTGGCACACGCGCATCGCCTGTCGATCTATCGGTTGCTGGTCGAGCGGGGCCCGGCAGGGCTATCTGCCGGTGCCATCGCTGAAGGTGTGGGACTTGCACCCTCCTCGCTGACGTTTCATCTCCAGAACCTGCAACGCTCGGGGTTGTTGGTACAACGCCGCGAAAGCCGCAGCCTTATCTACAGCGTCGATTTCGATGCAATGAACACCTTGGTTGGCTATCTCACAGAGAACTGCTGCGCCGGCAGCTCCTGCGCAATCGAGTGCAAACCTGCGAAGCCGGCAAGGGCTGGCAGGAAGATCAAGGCAGCCTGACAGCCATGGCAGACCGTATCTACAAAGTGCTCTTCCTGTGCACCGGCAATTCGGCACGCAGCATCCTGGCTGAAGCACTGCTCAATCATTTGGGGCAGGGTCGATTCCAAGCATTCAGTGCCGGCAGCTTTCCCAAAGGCGTGGTCCATCCCATGGCGATCGAGCTGCTGCGATGGATGGACCTTCCCACCCAAGACTTGCGCAGTAAAAGCTGGGATGAGTTCGCCATACCGAGCGCGCCCACGCTGGATTTCATTGTTACGGTTTGTGACAACGCGGCCGGCGAAGTCTGTCCGATATGGCCAGGTAAGCCGGTTACGGCCCACTGGGGCATCGCCGATCCCGCTGCAGTGGAGGACGAAGTTCAGAGAGAGCGGGCCTTTCGCAAGGCATTGGCGGAGCTTGAGACTCGCATCAACTTGCTGACGAGCCTTCCGATTGAATCGCTTAATGGGATCGCACTTAAGCAGAGACTTCAGTCGATCGGCAGTACCCAAAGCCAACACACGGCCTAGGGAGCCTCTGCACAGGTTATGCGCCACGCGTTGCGTCTCCAATCGTCCGATGCAAGGCGCCCACGAATGATATGTGGGCAGTTCATATGTCGATATGGACAAGTTTTGTCCCCCAAGGGGATTTCCTGCGGGGCATAACGCAGCAGCGGACCCATGTTTGATTGAATGTGGGAGGCGCAACCCATTAATGATCCAGAGCTTCTATGGGACGGGCCAGTTTTGCCCACGAGGTTGTTACGCCCTCCTTGTGTACTTACAGTACACGGCGGTCGGGCGCGCCTACTCGTGAACAAAACTGGCTCCGTCGCGTGACGTATAACCTGTGCAGAGGCTCCCTAGCATGAGCCGCGTGCTTCTTGCCGAGTATCTCGGCTCCGCGGTACTCGCCGCTGCAGTCATCGGGTCGGGGATCATGGCCGAGCGCTTGGCCGGCGGCAATGCGGCAGTCGCCTTGCTGGCCAACACATTGGCGACGGTCTCCACGCTGGGTCTGCTGATCGCGATGTTTGGGCCTATTAGCGGCGCGCACTTCAATCCGGCCGTTTCTCTTGTCATCTGGGTCCGAGGCGCTCTACCGGCGAAGCAGGCCGGCTTCTACATGGTCGCCCAGATTGCCGGCTGCTGCTCGGGCGCGCTACTCGCAAACGCCATGTTTGATCTGTCGCTAGTGCAGATTTCAGTTCACGAGCGTGCCGGTGTGGGGCAATGGTTATCCGAGTCCGTGGCGACCGCCGGCTTGATCTCTGTCGTTCTCACTTCACCGTCCAGCGCGGCAGCCGCATGGCGTGTTCCAGCCTGGATCGGTGCTGCGTACTGGTTCACCAGCTCAACATCTTTCGCCAATCCGGCGATAACGCTAGCCCGCTCTCTTAGCGATACGTTTGCAGGGATCGCGCCTCAGAGCGTGCTGGCATTCGTCGCGGCGCAGGTGGTGGGAGCCTTCGCTGCGCTGGCGGTTGTCAGGCTGGTGGAGCGCGAAGGCGCGGTCTGATGATCTCTGAGCGATCAGATCCACTCAAACCTGAGCGGCAACTGACGTGATCTATGCATTCAGGATGCGCTCCCAATAGGTCACATCGATCCATCGGTTGAACTTGAATCCCACCTCCTTGAAATGGGCGACCTTCTCAAACTCGAGCTTCTGGTGCAGCCTCAGACTGGCGTCATTCGGGAGCGCTACGCCGCCTATAACGACGTGGACGCCGGCCACCCGTAACGCGGCAATCAAATGTGTATAGAGTTCACAACCGATGCCCTTTCCCACGGCGCCTGCGCGTAGATACACCGTAGACTCGGCGGAAAATTTATAGGCGGCGCGCGCCTTCCATCTCGTCGCGTACGCATAACCGAGCACATCTGTATCGGAAACCGCGACCAACCATGGCAGCGGGACGGCGTGCACGTCACGGATGCGGCGCGCCATTTCGGACACCTCGACGGGTTCCTCCTCGAACGTTATGGTGCTCGTCAGAACATAGTGGTTGTAGATCTCGACGATCTGTTCGACATCTGCGCTGCCGGCA
>JAIBJL010000523.1 GCA_020029545.1 Gammaproteobacteria bacterium | reverse complement strand
GACTTCCGTCGATTGCTGAAATAAATCCAGCGGTCAATGGCGCTGACTTGGAAATGTTTGCCCGCGACTCGACTCAAACCGACTGCCTTGGCGCAAGGGCCTGGGGCGTGGGGCCTGGGTAGGAAACTCGAATGTGCCGGCGTGTATCCCGATCCGTTCCTGCCCACGCCCCAGCCCTATCTGCAACTCACCCGCCTACCTCGGCACCGGCTAGAACTCGTACTTCACACCCCAACGCAACGTGCGCGGCTCTTCGGCACGGCTCAAGCGGTCGGCTTGTTCCGTACCCACTGCGGAAACCCCGGGAATGTAAGTGTCGTAGTAATAGGTAACGTCCTTGCCATGATCGTTGAACGCGTTCAGCAGTTCGGCGTAGAGGGTCAGGTGTTCCCACCGGTACGCGCCGCGTAGATTCAGCATGGTTTCTGCATCGGCAATGAGCCCGTCGCCCGCGGCGGCGTCACCATAGACAGCCGTATTCGTGGGATTGGGAACCAGCGGGTATTTACCCAGGTAGCGTAAGCGTGCGCTGAGTTCCCAAGCTCCTTTGATCGCTGAAAACCCCAGCTCGCCGGCACTTCGCACCGATCCTTCGATGTCATAGCCGCCGTCTTCCTGGATATCGCGATATCGTGCATGGCTGCGTGCATACACGCTGTCGATACCGAGCCAGTCGAAGGGACGCCAAAAGGCCACGATCTCGTAGCCATGGCGCCTGGAGCCGCCCTTGGGCTCCACTGCATTCGAATCTCCCACGAAGATCAATTCGCTGGACAGATTGAGCCACCAATAGGCGGCCGTCACTTTGAAGTCGCCGACCTCGAAGCGCGCGCCGGTTTCATACCCCTTGCCTGTCACCAATCCCGGCACCGGTGTCTCGGCGTTCAACACGCCGCGGGCGTCGTTCGAATGAAACCCCTTGCCCCAGTTGGCATACAACTCGACGTTGTCGTTAAGCGAGTAAGCCGCACCTAGCTTGGGTGAAAGCTGCCGGTCGCTATCCGTGCCATTGGCGCTGGGGTTGTTACCATTTTCGTCGACCGGCGTTTTCGCCGTCACATCGAAGTTGTAGTAGTTGTCGCGCAAACCACCCATCAGTCGCAGATCCTTGATCGGTGTCCACGTGACTTCGCTGTACACGCCGATGGAACCTTCATCAACGGCGTTTTGAGCGACGGTGTTTTGGTATGTACCGGCATCAGTGTGATTGAAGCCGACGTTCGAAATATCATCGTAACGAATTTCGGTGCCCACGTTGAGTGCAAGCTTGTCGCTCTTCACCAGCGAGCGTTCGTAACGACCACCGAACGTCAAACGTCTGTCGAACTGATTGATTTGATAGTCGTACGTCGAATCTGAAAGCATGTGCCAGTCGTAGTACTGGGCATAGCCCGTGGCACGCCAGTTGTCGGCCAGCAGCTGAGTCGAAGCAATCCAACGCACGGTCTTGCCGAAGGCAGTCTTGTCGAGCGAGCAGTACTCGTTCGCGCAAGCGGCGGTGCCGAACGAAGATTCCGGCGCTTGCTCGGTGGGGTGCCAAGTCGCTTCATAACCCGAGAGCGATACATTCCACGTGCCGAAATCAGTGGGCTGGGAATACTTGCCCCACAGGGATTTATGGTTGAGATCCTCCGGCAGCTCCCATGGACCGTCATAGGTTTTCCATTGCGCGGCCGCGGTCAATCGACCGGGTCCCAAGTCTACCGTGCCGCCACCGGCGACCCGTTGCCATCCGTAGCCGCCAGCCTCTACAGCGGCGAACGGCGTCAAGTGATTCACCGTGGTCATGAAAGACGCGCCGGCCAGCGCAAAGTCGCCGATATCCGCACGATACGGACCTTTGCGGTAGTCAATGCGCTCGACCACCTCCGGAATCAATCCATTCACGTCCAGGTAGCCTTGACCATGGCCATGCGTTCGCAGATTCCAAGGCACATCGTCGACGTAGGTCGTGAAGTCGGTGCCATGATCCAGTTGAAAGCCGCGCAGGAAATACTGATTGGCTTTGCCGCTGCCGGAGTGTTGTGCGGCTATCAAGCCGGGGACGACTTCGAGCAGTTCGGCAACCCGCAGCAAAGGACGGACTGCCAGGTCGGCGCCACCCACAGCGCCCTCGCTGGCCGCATCGGCCTTGCCGATCAGTGCTTCGCCACGGCCGAACACGATGACTTCCTCAAGCGGCTGGGTCGCGTCGGACTTAGCGTCGATATCGTCGGCCGCGTAAGTTGCTACAGGAGTCGCTGCAGTCAGAGCGAGTAAAAGCAGTGCGCTGCGATGTGAGGCCGACCACCCGATAGCACACATAAGTCCGCACAAAGCGTGATTTGTTCAGGAGTGATGGATGCTAGCACCGGCACTGGTACGTACCATTAAATTGCTGTTCGGCGGAACATGAGCTAGCGCGGAGCCACTGCTGTCCGGTAGCGCCAGAACGTCGGCAGCAGCAGTGCGGTAATCAGCACCGCCAGCATGCAAATCACACCGCCGCTCCACAGGCTGACCGGTATGCTGGTCATGGACGCCACCCAGCCCGCTCGCGCGTTGCCCAGCAGCGGTCCGGTCAGATAGGACATCATTTCAATGCCGGATAATCGTCCGCGCATTGCATTGGGTACCGAGTGATTCCAGATCACACCACGGAACAGCGCGCTGAGCATGTCGGCGGCACCGGCGAAGATCAGGCACAGCATCGCCAGCCAGAGGCTGGAGGTAAAACCAAGTCCGACGATGAACAGGCCCCATAGCAGCGCGGCGATCACTACCATCCGGCCGTGCCGCTGCACACGGCCCGTCCAGCCCGACAACAACGAGGCGAGCAGCGCTCCGATGGCAATGCCGGTGTACAGCAGGCTGGTGGCGTGCGCCCCGCCCCACTGGATGCCCATCGCCGGAAACAGCGCCACCGGAAAAGCGAAAATCATCGCCGCGATATCGATCACATAGGTGCCGATCAACGCAGGCTGCGAGATCGCGAAGCGCAGACCTGCAGCGGCATCGGTCAATGGCGAAGCGTCGCTGGGCTCGGGGTCGGGCGTGCGATGCATGAGTGCGATGCAAACCAGCGCCACCACAAAGCTCAGCACATCGAAAGCGTAGGCGCCGGCCACGCCCGCTCCCGCCACCAGGACACCGCCCAGCAACGGTCCGACAATGGCGGCCGTTGACC
>JAIBJL010000201.1 GCA_020029545.1 Gammaproteobacteria bacterium | reverse complement strand
TCGAAGTCATGGATCGGGACGCGAAGAAAATGCGCGGCGAAAAGCCCTTCGTATTTACCAACCTCAAAACAGGGCAGGGGCTCGATCGGGTCGTCGAGTTCATCGTCAGGGAAGGCATGCTGCGCGAGAACGAAGGGCTGGCGCAGACTTGACTGACAGGTATTTTCCGGACTTCCGTGACCCATTGCGCTGTGCAGTCCCTGCTCCGCGCAAGCCCAGGGTGTCCGTCCATGGACACCCGCTCGACGGAGCGAAGTGATACTTCGCTGAGAATCACCCGCCGAACTCGTGTAGGCTTCGAAAAAAACATCCTGTTGCTACGCTTCCAATCAAGCCTGCGCCAATACGATGAATTAGATCATGAGTTACTCATGATCGAGGATACTTACGAAGCCGCATGCGCGGTCTCCGCCACGGACTCACGAGATTGCACCGCCACCTTGCCTCGTTCGCTGACCGCGCAGCCATACAGCACTGCCGCCACGCCCAGGTAGGCGAGCACCACGCCCGGCGTCTGATTGATTCCCACGGCTTCGCCATGCATGAAGCCGAAGAACGTGAGTACGGCACCCGCTGCGGCGAATCCAGCAGCGCGGTAGAACGCGCGGTCGATGATGAAGGCGGCCATGGCGCCGAGAATGAGGCCTCCGAGGATCGCTCCGCCGCCGACGAGCGACAGTCCGTGGTAGAGCACTCCCACGCCTTCCAGCTTATCCATGCCGACGGTAACCGCGTTCGTGCCGGCGGCGCCGAGGGCATTGTCGATCTGCGATTTGCCCCATGAGGCGATATTCGGAATGATCGCGAGCACGACTGCCGGCGCATGTCGATGCGGCGTCTCCTGGAAGGCCTGCGAGCCGATCAGCATGCCGATGTACAACAGGATCGGCGAGATCGCGACGACCGGAATCAACGCCATGAGCACGGCGATGACGCCGAACCAGGCGAGCACGATCACCATCACGCCGGTGGCGGCCGAATAGCCGATGCGCCCGCCCATGGCTTTCCATCCCGGATGGCCGATGTAGACCGCATTGATAAAGGGATTGCCGAGCAGACAGCCGATCAGGCTCACGACGCCGTCGGCACAGAGCACGCGCGTGGTCGGAAAGTCATCGCCGGCCGCCGCGGCGCTTTCGACGTTGTCGAGCGCCTCGACGAGGTCGTAGATGCCGAAGGGGATCGCAGTCACCAGGATCACACCGAGAAATTCAAAGCCCGAGAACACGTGACCGAAAGCCGGGAGCGGCAGCGAGAAGCCGAAGGTTGCGAACGACTGAGTGAGCTTGTCGACGCTCATGCCAGCCACGCTGTGGCCGGCAGCCGCCGATCCCCATGCGATGACGATGCCGACGGCAATCGCGACAAGGCCGGCAGGCATGCCTTTGAAGTAGCGTACGCCACCGAACCAGCTCGCGAGGATGACTGCGAAACACACCACGCCGATCGTCGGCGTCATGAACATTTCCAGCGCGGGGCGCATCGAGATGAATGTAATCGACACGCCCGCCAGCGCGCCGAGCAACGCCGCACGCGGCGTGATCTTGCGAATCAGCGGCCCGGCGAAACCGCCGAGAATCAGCACGAAGCTTTGAATGAACACCCAGGTGAGTCCGGCTTCCCATCCTTTGATGGGGTCGCCGGTGCGGATGGCGATCGGCAGCATGATGACGAAGGTGACGACAAACATGTGCGGCACGCTGATACCGGACGGCAGTGCGCAGACATCGGTGCGTCCGGTGCGCTGTGCAAGCCGATAGGCAAGCCAGGCGTAGTAGATCGTGCTCAGGCACAACATCAGTCCGGTCGCGGGCAGAATGCGACCGAACACGATCTCCGACGGCACCTTCACGACGAACGTGAGCAGCCCGGTCAGTGTCAGCAGGTTGACGAGAATGTTCGTGCCGAAGCCGAAAAAGGCATTCCAGTCGCCCGGCGTCCACCAGGCAGGTTTGATCGCTGTGCTATTCATGTTCGTTGTCCCCGTGAGTTCATTTCATGCCATTGCGTCGAGCAGTCGTGCCGAGTCGGTCACCCAGCCGAAGATCGCGCCTTGCGCCTTGATCATCCGCAGGCCGACTTCGTGGAATTCCGGAAAATAGGAACCGCAACAGTCGCCTGGAACCAGGCAGCGGAAGCCACGATCGTTCGCCTCGCGCACCGTGGTGTGCACGCACACTTCGGTCGTCACGCCGCAGACGATGAGGGTCTCGATGCGCGCATGGTTGAGGATCGAGTGCAGGTCGGTGGCGTAGAACGCGCCCTTGCCGGGCTTATCGATGATGGGTTCGCCGGGGTGCGGCGCGAGTGCAGCGATGATGTCGTGACCGGGTTCGCCGCGTACCAGGATGCGGCCCATGGGACCTGCGGCACCGATGCGCAGATGCGGCGCGCCGCGCTGCACTTTGGCGGGCGGCGCGTCGCTAAGGTCTGCGCGATGCCCCTCGCGTGTGTGAATCACGAGCATGCCGCGACGCCGTGCGCTGGCGAGCAGCTTCTGGCACGGAGCAATGGCACTGTGCAATCGCCTCACATCGTTGCCGAGACTCTCGCCGAAGCCGCCGGGCTCCAGGAAGTCGCGCTGCATGTCGATGATGACGAGGGCGGTGCGCTGCAGGTCCACTGCCAGTGCTTCGGGTTCGGCCGCAACGAGCGTGGTCGTCATGTCTCCTTCCATCACGAGGCGAAGTCGCCTTTCTCGAATGGCTGGAACGAGCAAGATTCGCACCACTGCAGCGTCGTGACGCTATTGCTACGTCAATCGACGTAGAAAATCACTAGACATGCCGTCAGTTGCGAGGCCGATCGCGGCCCGCGACCGGCCGCCTGCGGGTGGCCTGCGCGTGGATAGCGTCGTAACCCCGCGAGTCGCTGGCTTCACCCGCGCTACCTTTGTGCAGCGGCCCGCGTGCCGCGCCTCACTCTTGTGCGTGGCCGAAGCATTGCAGCGTCGTGGTATCGACGACACTCACATGGGCTGCAGCAATTTTCCAGCCGCGCTGCGTGCGTACCCACGTCTGTGATTGCCGGCCGATGGAGCCGGCCAGGGGGCCGGTAAATTCGGTCGCCACGCTGCCGCAGTCGTCGCCGAACGTCAGGATGACGGTGCGCAGCAGCTTGCGTCCCGGCGGCAGCGGTTGTGTTTGCGTGCGATAGTCACGCACGCCGTCACTCCCATAGCAATGTTCGCTGACGCCGTAACGCAGGGTCGCTGCATGTTCGAGAAAGAACTCGTTGAGCGTCGCGACGTCATGCCTGCACAGCGCCACCTCGTAACGTTCGAACTCGGACCGCAGCTGGCTGACGACCTCGGGGCGATTCAGTTGCATCATCTTGCCGCGGCGAGGCGCGCCAGCACGCTATTCGAGTGGGCGACCGCGCCGAATACGCCACCCTGCATCTTGACCATCTTCAGTGCTGCAAGATGATTGCCGTGATCCGTCGCGCCACAGCAGTCTTCCACCAGCAGGCATTCGAAGCCGCGATCGTTTGCCTCGCGCATCGTCGTATGCACGCATACATCCGTCGTGATGCCTGTCAGCAGCAGGTTGGTGATGCCGCGCGTTCTGAGAATCAGTTCCAGATCGGTGGCGCAGAAGGAACCCTTGCCGGGCTTGTCGAGCACGATCTCGCCGGCGGCCGGTGCCAGTTCCGGAATGATGTCCCAGCCGGGTTCGCCGCGTACCAGGATCTTGCCGCACGGGCCTGGATCGCCAATACCGGCGCCGATGCGCCGCGACCGCCACCGTTTGTTCGCTGGCAGGTCCGACAGATCCGGCCGATGACCCTCGCGGGTATGGATCACCCAGAGTCCGTGTTCCCGCGCGGCGGCCAGCAAGCGTGCGATCGGTTCGATCGGCGCGCGGGTGAGCGACAGGTCGTACCCCATTTTGTCCACGTAGCCGCCGACGCCGCAGAAGTCGGTCTGCATGTCGATGATGACGAGGGCGGTATCGGCGGGACTGAAGGTCTCGTTGTATGGCCAGGGATAGGGATCGGCATCGACGGCGGCGAACATGGGGACTCCTTGGATGAGTAGTGGGCGGACGGGCGGTCACGGGCGACGGGCGGACGGGCTACGGTCGGACAAGAACAGGCAACAGCATCGGTGGCATGCGCTGGCGACAGACGACCGCCAGACGCAAACGTCGACGGATTCATTCTGGCCGTCGCCCGTCGGCCCGTCGCCCGTCGCCCGCCCTTCACCGCGCCAGCGTCCGTACCGCGCGAGCGGCGGCTGAGGCGCGATTCTCGACGCCGAGCTTGACGAAAATCTGCTCCAGGTGTTTGTTCACGGTGCGCGGGCTGATCGATAGGATCGCGCCGATCTCACGGTTGGATTTGCCGCGCGATATCCACAGCAACACTTCGGATTCGCGCGTGGTGAGCGACAAGGACTGCTGCAACAGCTGTTCATCGCCGTCCGCATTGACTTCGGTCAGTCGAAACAGCAGTTCGTCCGGGCCGAGCGGGCTGAGGACGGAAACCTCCAGGCGACGCCCACCCACTTCGAGCATGGAGCGGGCCTGGGACTTCGCGCCTTCCTGGCGCAGATGCATGAGCTGCTCGACGACCGCCGCAGGCAGCGCGGCACTCTGGTCGCTGTGTGCGGGAAACAGTTCGGCGAGCAATTGCTTCGCCTTCGGCGTGCACCACAGGAATTTGCCCTTGCGATCGGTCGCCAGCAGAAATCGACCCGTCGCATCGATCGCCGCCCGCGACCCATTGGCGATGCGTGCGTTGGCCAGATGCACGCGAATGCGCGCGAGCAATTCGTCGATCACGATGGGTTTGGTGACGTAGTCCACGCCACCGGCGGCGAGTCCTTCGACCACGTGTTCGGTCTGGCTCAACCCCGTCATGAAGATGACCGGCATGTGCGAGAGCATCCGGCGTTGCTTGAGTCGCCGGCAGGTTTCGAAACCGTTCATGCCCGGCATGACCGCATCCATCAGTACCAGGTCCGGCGTGATCTGCTCGACCAGCTGCAGTGCGCTTTCGCCGTCGGTGGCGATGAGCACGGTGAAGCCGGCGTGATCCAGCGTATCGGTCAGGAAGCCGAGCGTTTCCGGCGTGTCGTCGACGACCAGCACCGTGTCGCGCCGCATATGCTCGCCGGCAGGATTCATTGCCATAGTGATTCCGGATCAGCCGCTCTGGTCTAGCTACGTTGGTCTAACTACTTTGGCGCATGGTTTCGAGCACGGACATATAGCGCTTCAGGTCGAAGTTGGCGACCAGCCCCTGCAGATGTTTGGCAAATGCCTGGTTGGAGGGGTCTTCCGCTTCGATCGCACGCAAGCGCGCCTGAATGCCGCGCACATGACCGATCTGGCCCAACTGATACAGATCGTCGATGTGATGCCGCGAATGACTGGGCAGAATGCCGACCGGGTTCTGCTCGTTCGGCGCGGCCGCGGCCGCCTCGGTCAGCCATTGCAGATGGAGCTGCGAGCTCAGGCAGTCCAGCAGCGCCTGCATCTCCACCGGTTTCAGCACGAAGGCATCGTGTGGAAAATCTGCGCCTCCCATGCTGTATTCGTGCGCGTTCGCCGAGACGATGACAATCTTCAGCTGCGACTGGGACGGCATCGCACGCAACGCTGCTGCCACTTCCCAGCCGGTCATGTCCGGCATGGAGATATCGACCATCGCCAGATCGGGGCGGCACTGCGCGGCCAGTGTCAGTCCCGATGTGCCGTCCTTGGCGGTGAAGACCACGAAGTCCAGTGACTCCAGCAGCATGCGCAGGATATCCAGGTGGGCCGGATCGTCATCCACCAGCAGAATGCGCAGGCGACGGCCGGCGTAACCCGAGAGGCGACCTGGTAGCGCCGCGAGTGGCGGGGTATGTGTCGCTTCCGACAGCATCAACCGCACCGTGAACGTGGAACCTTCGCCCGGCTTGCTGCGCGCGGTGATTTCACCGCCCATGATCTGCGTGAGCAATTTGGTAATGGTCAGCCCCAGTCCGGTACCGGGAATCGCGCGCACATTGGCGCCGTGTCCGCGCTCGAAGGGTTCGAAGATACGTTCGATTTCCTCCTCGGGGATGCCGATGCCGGTATCGGAGATCTCGAATTCGGCGACCTGGCTGCGATAGCGCACGACCAGGCTGGCGTGACCCTGCTGGGTGTACTTGATCGCATTCGACAGCAGGTTGATCAGGATCTGTCGCAGCCGCTTGGCATCCGTATGCACGAATGCCGGCAGATGGGGTGGACGCTGATAACGAAACTCGATGCCCTTGGTCGCGGCCTGCAGCCTGAACATGTCGACGCTCTGGTCGAGAAACTCCACCAGGTGCAGCTTGTCGCGATTCAGTCGCAGCAGACCGTTTTCAATTTTGGAAATATCGAGCAGGCCATCGATGAGATTGGACAAGTGCTCGGCGCTGCGCCGGATCACGCGTACCGCATTGTCGCTGGAGCCGGCGACTCCCCGCTCCAGCAACTGGGCGTAGCCGAAGATGGCATTGAGCGGAGTGCGTATCTCATGACTGACCCCCACGATATAGCGGGTCTTGGCGATATTGGCGGTCTCGGCGACTTCTTTCGACTTCTGCAAGGCGGAGTCGGTGCGCTTGTGAGCCTCGATTTCTTCCATCAGCATCGCCGTTTGTCGCGCGGATTCCTTTTCGGCAGTGCGACGGCTCTCGTGAGCCAGCACGATCAGCCATGCGACCACGCCGGATAGCACCAGCAGGCACATGTAGACGATCCACAGCGTGGAGCGGATGACGTCGAGCTCCGCCGGTGGCGAGGTGCTGTACTGGTGATAGATCAACAGCAGCAGCAAGCCCACCGCGACATTGCAGACCAGCAGGATGCCGGCGAAGTGACCGGCGCGCGTATTGAGCGATGCGGCAATGGGTCCGGGGAGCAGCACGTGCAGGAAATCGCGCAGCTGCTCGGTGAAGCGGCTGTCGGTCTTGCACATGTCCCGGCAGCGCGCCTCGAGCGTGCAGCACAACGAGCAGATCGGACCTGAGTAGGCAGGGCACATAGCCACGTCGGCGCGATCGAAGGTGTTTTCGCATATCGTGCACTTGAGTTGGCGGACACCCTCGGGCAGGCCGACGGGTTGGCGGGCAAGGTAGTACTTGCCTTGCGTTCCCCAGGCAATCAACGGTGCGGTGACAAAGGCGCTCAGCAAAGCGACAAAGGGCGACAGCACCTGGGCGAACTGGCCGAAGGCACCGATGAAGGCGAGGCTGGACGCCACGATGGAGACTGCAAGCGAGCCGACGCCGACCGGATTGATGTCGTAGAGATGGGCGCGTTTGAATTCGATGTACTTCGGACTCAGGCCCAGCGGCTTGTTGATCACCAGGTCGGCCACCAGCGCGCCGATCCATCCGGCGGCGAAGTTCGCATAGATCAACAGGATACTGCCGATGGCCTCGAAGATGCCCAACTCCATCAGCAGCAGCGCCAGCAGTACATTGAACACCAGCCACACTACGCGTCCCGGATGACTGTGGGTCAGGCGGGAGAAAAAATTCGACCAGGCGATGGAGCCGGCATAGGCATTGGTCACATTGATCTTCATCTGGCAGACGATCACGAACAGGCCCGTGAGCAGCAGCGCAAAGGTCGGGGACTGCACGGTTTCGCGAAACGCGAGCAAGTACATCTCGCTGGGCTCGCCCGCCTTGTCGGCGGGAATGCCGTGCCCGAGTGCCAGCACCGCCAGAAACGATCCCGCAAGCAGTTTGAATGCGCCAATAAATATCCATCCCGGACCCGTGGCGATGAGCGCCGTCCACCAGCCCACGCGATTCCTGCGATTGCGCAGCGGCAGGAATCGCAGGTAGTCGACCTGTTCGCCGATCTGTGGCAACAGCGATAGCAGCATCGACGCCGCCATGCCCAGCAGCAGCCAATCGATCGAGCCGTCCGGGTTGCCACGGTTGCCGGTGAACGCCGTCCAACTCGCCAGCTCCGCAGGACGGCTCCAGACGATGTAGACGATGGGAAGGAACTGCAGAATGAGCCAGATCGGCTGGGTTGCAACCTGCATCTTGCTGATCAGGCTGATGCCATAGATGGCTATCGGAATGACGACGAGCGAGCTGAGCAGATGCGCGATGGCCAAGGGAATGTCGAACAGCAGATGCAGCGTCATCGACATGATGCTGGCTTCGTAGGCGAACAGCAGGAAGGTGAATGACGCATAGATCAGCGAAGTGATCGTCGATCCCATGTAGCCGAAGCCTGCACCACGAGTGAGCAGGTCCAGGTCGACACCGTAGCGCGCGGCGTAGTAGGCGATCGGCAGTCCGACCAGGAACATCAGCAGCGTGAATGCGGCAATGGCCCAGACGGCATTTGAGAATCCGTACGAGATCGTGATGGTCGCGCCGATCGCTTCACAGACGAGGAATGCAACCGGCCCCAACGCCGTGTTGCCGATGCGGAACGCCGAGCGCCGTGCACGACCGGCCGTATAGCGCAGGGCATAGTCCTCAAGGGTCTGGCTGGCAACCCATTGGTTGTACTGGCGCCGTTCGCGGACGATGCGTTGGGGTGCCGTCACAGCGGTGATCCGCCGCGATTTGCAGAGGCCGATGCAACCACCAAAAGGCGTCTGCTCGCTGCAATTACCAGCAGTCTGCGCAAGTGGCAAGAGCACGATGAAACGGTGCTGCCGGCGGCGATCAGTTTCGACCCCATTGTCGTCAACCTCTCTTAGTTGGCGTGCG
>JAIBJL010000019.1 GCA_020029545.1 Gammaproteobacteria bacterium | reverse complement strand
CCGCCGCGTACGCGGCGAGCGATGCGGGAAAAGTCACGCCTTTTCCCGTCATCGCCACAGCGCGAGTGGCAGGATGCCCGAGTCGCTGTTTCATACTAGACTCCGCCACCGCGTGCCCCAGCCAAACCGATGCCATGAACGACGAGAATCCGACCATCCGCACCCAACGTGACAGTTTCCGCGCAGAGGCGCTCGCCTATCATGAACTGCCGGTGCCGGGAAAGCTCTCCGTCGTACCCACCAAGAAGCTGTCGAACCAGCATGATCTGGCACTCGCCTACTCGCCGGGCGTCGCAGCCGCCAGTGAAGAAATTGCCGCCGACCCCCTTAAGGCACTGCGCTACACCGCACGCGGCAACCTGGTCGGCGTGATTACGAACGGCACCGCCGTGCTCGGCCTGGGCAACATCGGTCCGCTCGCTGCGAAGCCGGTGATGGAAGGCAAGGCCGTGCTGTTCAAGAAGTTCGCCGGGATCGATGTGTTCGACATCGAGATCGACGAGCGCGACCCTGACAAGCTGGTAAATATTATCGCTGCGCTGGAGCCGACATTCGGCGGCATCAACCTGGAAGACATCAAAGCCCCGGAGTGCTTCGAGATCGAGCGCAAACTGCGTGCGCGCATGAGCATTCCGGTGTTTCACGACGATCAGCACGGCACGGCAATTATCGTCGGCGCTGCGCTGCTGAACGGACTGACGGTCGTTGGCAAGCGCATGACGGATATCAAGCTCGTCGTCAGCGGCGCCGGCGCGGCAGCACTCGCGTGTGTCGATCTGCTGGTGGACCTCGGCCTGCCGAAACAGAATATCTGGCTGACCGATCTTGCCGGAGTTGTCTATCAGGGCCGCGCCGAGTTGATGGACCCGGAGAAGGAGCGCTTCGCACAGCCGACGGTGCTGCGCACGCTGCGCGAAGTCATCGTCGGGGCCGACATGTTCCTGGGATTGTCGGCAGGCGGCGTGCTCAAGCAGGACATGGTGCAAACCATGGCGGCACGACCGTTGATCTTCGCACTCGCGAATCCCACGCCGGAGATTCTGCCGGCGGAAGTCAAGGCGGTGCGCGACGATGCCATCATCGCCACCGGTCGTTCGGATTATCCGAATCAGGTCAACAATGTGTTGTGCTTCCCGTTCGTGTTTCGTGGCGCGCTCGATGCCGGCTCGACCACGATCACGCGCGCTATGGAAATCGCCGCAGTGCACGCGATTGCCGACCTTGCACGCCTCGGTCTCAATGAAGACGTGAAGGATGCTTACGGCATCGACGACCTGTCGTTCGGCCCGGACTATCTCATTCCCAAACCCTTCGATCCGCGCCTGATCGTGCACATCGCCCCGGCCGTCGCCAAAGCCGCCATGCAATCCGGCGCTGCGCAACGTCCGATTGCAGATTTCGACGCCTATCGCCAGCAGCTGCAGCAGTTCGTGTACCACTCGGGCACGATGATGAAGCCGATCTATGCGGCGGCGCGCAAGATTCCGCCAGAACGTTCACGCATCGTGTTTGCGGAAGGCGAAGACGAGCGGGTGCTGCGTGCGGTACAGATTCTCGCCGAGGAACGACTCGCACGACCGATTCTGGTGGGGCGACCCGCGGCCATCGACCATCGCATCAAGCGTTTTGGTTTGCCGATTCGCGCCGATCGCGACTTCATCGTGGTAAACGTCGAGCAAGATGCACGGCATCGCGAGTTCTGGATGGAATATCACCGGCTGATGATGCGACGGGGCGTCTCGGCACAGTACGCCAAGCTGGAAATGCGCCGGCGTACCACGCTCATTGCGGCGATGCTGGTTCGCAAGGGCGCCGCCGACGGCATGATCTGCGGCATGGTCAGCACCAATGCGCGCCATCTCGAATACATCGACAGCGTGCTGGGGAAAAAGCCGGGCACCAATGTCTACGGCGCCATGAATGCGCTCATCCTGCCGAACCGGCAGCTGTTCCTGGTCGACACGCACGTCAACCTCGACCCGTCGGCCGAGCAACTGGCGGAGATCACGCAGATGGCGGCCGAGGTGGTGCGGCGTTTCGGCCTGGTTCCCAAAGTCGCGCTGCTATCGCATTCGAATTTCGGCACGCACGAGAACGCGTCTTCGCAAAAAATGCGTCGCACCCTGGAACTATTGCGACAGCACGCACCAGGCATTGAAGTGGACGGCGAGATGCACGGGGACCTGGCGCTCGACGGCGAATTGCGCAAGAAAACGCTTCCCGAAACGACGCTGGAAGGCGCGGCGAATCTGCTGGTGTTGCCGAACCTCGATGCGGCGAATATCGCTTACAACCTGCTCAAGACGGCCGCCGGCAACAACATCGCGATCGGCCCGATTCTGCTGGGCTGCGCGGCGCCGGTACACATCCTGACGCCATCAGCCACCGTACGACGCATCGTGAACATGACCGCGCTGACGGTAATGGAAGCGAACGCGGGGAAGTGAGCCGAATGAGTAAGCCGGCCACGGCGGTAGCCGATGCCGCGTACCCCGAACTATTCCTTGCGCTCGCCGCCTTCGGAAGACCCCTCGGTCGCAGTGCCGCGCTCGACCTTGCACGTGCACTGCGTCTGCCTTCGCCCGACGGCAAGGCATGGACCGGTAAAACCGCCGGCGCGGTCATCGATCATTGCGTAAAGCGCCAGTTCCTTCGCACGGTGCCGCAAGGCTTCCTATGCGCTACGCCACATGTTTTGGCCGCACTCAAGATCGCCATCCACTCGGGACGCATGCGCGCATGGTGCGAGGACATGTTGCGCCATCTGCAGTTGCTTGACCGCCATACCTATTTTGGCTGGGTCGATGACCAGGCCACGGTTGCAGGTATACGAATTGCCTTGTACGGCGGCCATCTCAAGCACGTGGAGAAGCTGCTGGGCGGAGTGGCGCGACACCAGCCGGAAGACATCTTCAGTCAGGCATTCGTCGGCCATATCGATGCGGGATTGGTCGAGGCCATCGATGCTTCTTATCGCCAGGACATCGCAACGCGCCTGTTGCACAACGCGCTGCTGTTTCCTGACGACGGTCTCGTCACATTGATCGATTGGGGTGTGGATCGTATCGCGGCGAACGAAGCCAGCAATGCACTGCGCTACGCCACACTCAAGCAACTGCTGTGGCGAGGGCAGTTTGCGCAGTTCGAAACATTGCTCGGCAACGACACCAGCCAGCACGCCGTGTTCCTGCGCGGGGATCGTGCCGTGCTGCAGGGTGAGTACGCTCGCGCACTGTCGCTCTACGATGAAGGCGTTGTGCTCGCGCGCGGCGGGCGTAAGGTCAGATATGGATTGATGTCGCAAAGCAGTGCCTGGCTACGTGTTGCGGCGATGGTGGCCAGTGACGATCCCGGGCTGTTGGACACCGCTGGCGTCATCGCACGCGGCGAAGCCAAGCTGTCCAACACCAGACATCAATGGGCCGGCCTGCAACAGGTCATCGCCGTGCGGCGCGGCGACGAGTCGGCCCCCTCGTTCTCGATCTATCCAGCCTCGACACTGTACGAGGAACTGACCGATGCGATCGTACATGCATGGTTTCGCCTGCGGTACGACAACCACGGCAAGGCACGCATCAGACACTGGATCGAAGTTGCCCAGAAGACCGGCTTTCACTGGGTGGCGCGCGAGCTCAGCGCCAGTCTGGAACTGAGCAGTCTGGAACTGGGCAACGGTGGCTCGATCGGGCCGTCTCTCGCCGGCGTGTTCGCGCAGGAGTCGTCCTGGCAGCGCACGCTGGTCGTGATGGCTGCACTGGGAAGCGAAGCAGCCGTCGCCAGTGCGGATGAAACCCGGCTCGTCTGGATCATTCAGGACACTGGCGTGCGCGGCATTCCCGATATCGAAGTATGGGAACAGAAGCGCAGTGCCCGAGGCTGGAATCGTGGCAAGAAGATCTCGTTCGCAAGACTGGCTCGCAGCGAAACCCTCGATCCCAACGATGCCCGCGTAGCGCAGGCGCTGGAGCATGAGACGAGCACGATTTACCGGCTCGACTACCATCGTGCATTGCGCGCCTTGATCGGTCATCCCGCCGTGTTCTTCGCCGACAATCTCGACACAGCAGCCGAGCTGGTGCTCGCCGAACCCGAATTGCTGGTGACGCGCAAAGGCACCGACATGCAGATCGGACTGTTGCCCGAGGCAAGGCAGATCATCGCTGCATTCGAGGAAATCGAGTTCGGGCCGCGCAGCGGCAAGAATCAACTGCCATGCCTGCTGTTGCGCCAGTCGGCGACGCGAGCGCACGTGATAGCGCTCAACGCGACGCATCGCCGGATAGCCAAGCTCATCGGCAGCGGCATGGTGATCCCGGAATCCGGTGGGGAGCAACTGCGAGCAGCCATCGAAGGTGCGGCTCGCCATTTCACCGTGCATTCGGAAGTGGCCACGGGTGCGACCGAACTACCCGGCGATGTGACCATTCGCGCCGAACTCGCGCCTCGTGGCGCCGGGCTCCGTCTGCATCTGGCCGTGCGACCGTTCGGCGGACAAGGTCCGCGGTATACCCCGGGGCGCGGCAGCGCGCGCGTATTCGCGAAGATCGCAGACCAGTCGCAAGCCGTGTTGCGCGATCTGCAAGCCGAACGCACTGCGCTCGATACCGTATTGGGCGCGCTGGAAGCATTCTCCGTCGATAGCAGCACGCTGGAAGCGCATTGCGAGGATCCTGCTGAATGTCTTGCGCTGGTCGAAGCGTTGCAGGCATTGCCGGAATTGGTGAGCATCGAATGGCCTGCCGGCGTCAAGTTCAGGGTTTCACGCACCTACACGACGGGTGACATGCAGATCACGCTCAATCGCCAGCGAGACTGGTTTACGGCCTCGGGTGAACTGAACCTCGATGATGGCGAAGTCATCGAACTGCGGCGCCTGATCGAGTCCGCACGCAGCCATCGTGGCCGTTTCATTCCGTTGGGCGACGGTGGCTTCGTCGCTTTGAGCGAAGACCTGCGTCGGCGCATTGACGAGATTGCGCTGCTGGACGAAGCCGCCAGCGGCCCGGCGCAGTTGCCTGTGGCTGCCGCAATGGCGATTGCCGATGCCACCGACGGCGCGCGGTTGCAGCTGGGCCAGGAATGGACTGCCGCGCTTGCAAGAATTGCGCAAGCGCAGGCACTCGACCCGGTGTTGCCCTCGACGTTGCAGGCCGAACTGCGGCCCTACCAACTCGACGGCTACAAGTGGCTCGCACGGCTTGCCCATTGGGGCGGCGGCGCCTGTCTGGCGGACGACATGGGTCTGGGGAAAACCGTCCAGGCCATTGCGGTGCTGCTCGCGCGTGCGCCGAACGGACCCGCACTGGTGATCGCGCCAACCTCCGTATGTCAGAACTGGAGCGACGAAGTGCGGCGCTTCGCGCCGACGCTCAATGTGAGATTGTTCGAGGGCGCGGACCGCAAGGCTCTGATCGACAATGTCGAAGCGTTCGATGTATTGGTGTGTTCGTACACGCTGCTGCAACAGGAAATCGAGGCTTTCTCATCGCGCCAATGGCACAGTCTGGTGCTGGATGAGGCTCAGGCGATCAAGAATTTTTCCACCCGGCGCGCGCAGGCCGTGCTCGCGTTGCAAGCCGATTTCCGCATCGCCGCCACCGGCACGCCATTGGAGAATCGCCTGGAAGAACTCTGGATGCTGTTTCGCTTCCTGAACCCTGGGTTGCTGGGGTCGCGCGAACGCTTCAATCAACGCTTCGCAGGACCCATCGAGCGCGGTGATGGCGATGTCCGCCTGCACCTGCGGCGCTTCATTGCGCCATTTATCCTGCGACGCACCAAGGCCGAAGTGCTCAGCGAATTGCCACCGCGCACCGAGATCACGCTCAGGGTCGAACCCGAAGCAGAGGAACGGGCATTTCACGAAGCGCTGCGGCAAAGCGCGCTGGATGCACTCGCAGACCAGAGTAAACCGCCACAGCAACGCCGCTTCCAGGTACTCGCCGAACTCATGCGCGTACGCCGCGCATGTTGCGATCCGACGCTGGTAGCCCCGGCTGCCAACGTGGGCAGCGCCAAGCTGGACGCATTCGCCGACCTGGCGCAGGAACTCATCGCCAATCGACACAAAGCGCTGGTGTTCAGCCAGTTTGTCGACTATCTGTCATTGCTGCGGGAGCGTCTCGACGAACTCGATATCCGCTATCAGTATCTCGATGGCTCCACGCCCGCCGCCGAACGCAATGCCCGTGTGAAAGCGTTTCAGGCGGGCGATGGCGATCTGTTTCTCATCAGCCTGCGCGCCGGTGGCGTCGGCCTCAATCTCACGGCTGCCGACTACGTCATCATCACCGATCCGTGGTGGAACCCTGCGGTAGAAGATCAGGCCGCCAGCCGCGCCCACCGCATGGGACAGGAGCGCCCGGTCACCGTGTATCGACTGGCAATGAAAGACTCCATCGAAGAACGCATCATGAATCTGCACGCCGAGAAACGCGCACTCGCGGACAGCCTGTTCAGCGGCGAAGAGTTCGGCGGTGCATGGTCGGTGGAGGATCTGATGAAGTTGCTGCGCGAAACCCCGTGAAGATTTGCGCCTCATGATTTGCAGTTCAGTCCATTCACAGCTTCACCATCACATGCCGCACGACGCTGTAGTCCTCGAGCGCATACGTCGACAGATCCTTGCCGTAGCCTGAGCGTTTCATGCCACCGTGCGGCATTTCGCTCACCAGCATGAAGTGTGTGTTGATCCAGGTGCAGCCGTACTGTAGCCGCGCCGCTACTTTCATCGCCTTGCTCACATCGCTCGTCCATACCGATGAAGCCAGGCCGTAGTCCGAGTCGTTCGCCCATTCGATTGCCTGGTCGGCATCCTTGAACCGCGTCACCGACACCACCGGCCCGAAGACTTCGCGACGCACGATCTCATCGCTCTGGCGAGCACCGGCAATGATCGTGGGCTCGAAAAAGAATCCCTTGCCGCCGCGAATCTTGCCGCCGGTCGTCACTTCGATGTGCTTCTTATCGCCGGCACGATTCACGAAGCCCTCGACGCGCGACAACTGCTTCGCGCTGATCAGCGGTCCCATTTCCACGCCCTCCTCCTGCTGTCGACCGACCTTGATCGACGACACGGCGGAGGTGAGATCGGCAACGAGGTTGTCGTAGATCTTTGGTCCGGCATAAATGCGACACGCCGCGGTGCAATCCTGTCCGGCGTTGTAGAAACCGAATGTGCGTACGCCACTGACGACGGCTTTTAGATCGGCATCGTCAAACACGATCACCGGCGCCTTGCCGCCCAATTCGAGATGCGTGCGCTTGGCGCCTTTCGAGGCCGCCTGCAGGATTTTTTCGCCGGTAGCGACGTCACCGGTCAACGAAATCATGCTGACCTTGGATTGCGCAATCAGCGCGGCACCGACGGTCGCGCCGCGGCCGTACACCACGTTCACGACGCCCGGCGGGAACAATTCGGCAAGCAAGGTCGCGAGCTTGAACGCCGTCAACGGCGTCTGTTCGGACGGCTTGATCACCACCGTATTGCCGGCCGCCAGCGCCGGCGACAGCTTCCATGCCGCCATCATCAACGGATAATTCCACGGCGCGATCGATGCCACGACGCCGATGGGATCGCGACGGACCATGCTGGTGAAGCCCGGCAGATACTCACCCGCCACGGCCCCGTGCAGCGTGCGGGCCGCGCCCGCGAAAAAGCGGAACACATCGGCGATCGCCGGAATCTCGTCATTCAACACGGCACTGTAGGGCTTGCCGCAGTTCTGCGATTCGAGCGAGGCATACTCGGCTGCTTCGGCTTCGATGCGGTCCGCCACCTTGAGCAGCAACGCGGCGCGATCCTTCGGCACCGTCGCCGACCATGACGGGAACGCCGCCGCCGCCGCTTCGACGGCACTGGCGATCTGTGCCGCGGAGGCTTCGGCAATCGCAACCAGCGTCTTGCCGGTGGCCGGGTCGAGCACGTTCTCTTTCGATCCCTGACCGGCAACGAACTTGCCGTTGATGAGCAGCTTCGTATTCATGTCAGCCTCCAGCTCCAAAGTAAGACGGAACAAGAACTCTCGCCAAGAGCGCCAAGCAATTTCCTGACCTTGCCTTGCCCCCGTCAGTTGCGCTCGTCAGCAGACCTCGTCAGAGAGTAAGCCAGCAGAATGGGAATGAACGTCACGACCATCACCACGACCGCGACCACATTGGTCACCGGCCGATCGCGCGGTCGAAACAGTTCGTTGAAGAACCAGATTGGCAGCGTGCGCTCGTGGCCGGCCGTGAACAAAGTGACGATGATTTCATCGAACGACAATGCAAAGGCCAGCATGCCGCCGGCCAACAACGCAGTCGCCATCTGCGGCAGCACGATATAGCGGAATGTCTGCCAGCCGTCCGCGCCAAGATCCATCGAAGCCTCGATCCAACTTGGCGGCAGGCGACGCAATCGTGCAACCACATTGTTATAAACGATGACGATGCAGAACGTGGTGTGCCCGGCCACGATGGTCCAGAAGCCGGGATCGATGCTTGCAAATTTGATCGCGGTGAGCAGCGCAATGCCGGTGACAATGCCGGGCAGTGCCAACGGCAGAATCAGCAGGAAAGTGATGCTCTCCTTGGCGCGAAATCTCGATCGCGACATGGCAAGTGCGGTGAGCGAGCCGAGAATGATCGAGCACAACGTCGCGAGCGCAGCCACCCTGAGCGACAAGCGCATTGCCGCCCAGATGTCGCTGCGCGCAAATGCGACATCGAACCAATGCAGCGTGAGTCCAGGCGGTGGGAAGGCGTACGTTCGATCGTCGGTCGTGAACGCATACAGAACGATCACGAGCACCGGCAAGTGCATGAACGCCAGACCGGCGAATGCCGCAACGCGAATGAACAACGAAGGTCTGGCGGCAGCATTGCTGCTTCTGACCGGCTGCCCGTTACCGTCAGTCGATGGCCGCCTCTCAAAGCGCATCGAACGCTCCAGCACGCTTGGCGAGCGACAGATAGATCATGATGAGTACGATCGGCACGACCGAGAACGCGGCAGCCAGCGGCAGATTGCCGGCCGTTCCCTGCTGCTGGTACACCATCATGCCGATGAAATACCCCGGCGCGCCGACAACGCTGGGAATGATGTAGTCGCCCAGCGTCAGTGAGAACGTGAAGATCGAGCCGGCGGCCAGGCCCGGGACGGCAAGCGGCAATGTCACATGCCAGAACGTCTGTCGGGGACGCGCACCCAGATCGGCGGATGCCTGCAGCAGCGACTCAGGAACACGCTCCAGTGCCGCCGCGAGCGGCAGGATCATGTACGGCAGCCACATGTAGACAAACACGACAAACATGCCCAGATACGATGACGCCAGCGACGGACCGCCGACACCCGGCAGTTGCAGCACCGCATCGAGTACGCGGTCGAAACCGATCGATTCCAGCAGCCAGCTCAGGATGCCCTGCTTTGCCAGGATCAGGCGCCAGGCGTAGACCTTGACCAGATAGCTCATCCACATCGGCAGCGTGATGCCGACATAGAACAACGCCTTCATGCGTGACGAGGCATAACGGGCCATGTAGATTGCGATCGGCAGCGCGATCCCAGCGCAGGCAATCGTCACGGCCACGGCCATCAGCAACGTACGCTGGATGATGTCGAGGTGCGCTGGCTGAGTGATGACCTGTCGGAACGTCGCCAGCGTCGGTTCGTAGACGATCCTGGCGGTGAACTCGTCGATGGCATAGAAGCTGTTGGCGAGCAGCGCAAACAACGATCCGATGTACACCGTGCCCAACCACAGCAGCGGCGGAATCAGCAGCAGCAGAACATAGAACGTCGGGCGGCAGTATAAAAATGTCGATGCGCGCCTGAGCCAGGCCGGATGTGCGGCCGCCGCCGTCGCGCTCATGTCGAGTTCGACGCCGCAGCGGCTTGCAGCGGCATGACTGCATCGCGAGACCAGCTAAGCGACACGGCAGAATCCACTCGCCAATGCGCCTGGTGAATCGAATCGGGCGCCGCGGCGGTGAGCAGTTCGCCCGACGAGAGCCTGACCTGATAGCGACTCGCAGCACCGTGATACTGGACATCGACAATCGTGCCCTCGCAGCGCATTACGTCGGTGGCTGCCGAATTGCGGACATCACCCAGCAGAATGTTCTCCGCTCGCACCGCGAATGCCGGTGCATCATGACTTGCCCCGCCAGCCAACCGCTGCGCGAGTGCGCCTTCGATCACATTCGCCCCGCCGACAAACTTCGCCACGAACGCGGTGTTGGGCCGTGTGTACAACCCCCGCGGCGTGTCGAGCTGCTCGATGCGCCCACGATCGAATACGGCAATGCGATCGGCCATGGACAACGCCTCGCCCTGATCGTGTGTCACAAAAACGAAGGTGATGCCGAGCCGGCGCTGCAGGTTCTTCAGTTCGATCTGCATTTCCTCGCGCAGCTTGAGATCGAGTGCTCCCAGCGGCTCATCGAGAAGCAGCACGCGCGGCTGATTGATCAGCGCGCGCGCCAGCGACACACGCTGACGCTGACCGCCCGACAACTGATGCGGACGACGCGGTGCCATGGCATCGAGCTTCACCAGCGCCAGCATTTCCAATGCGCGCCGCTGCTGCTCGGCTCGTGACACCTTGCGCACGCGCAATCCATACGCGACGTTCTCCAACACCGTCATATGCGGGAACAACGCGTAATCCTGGAAGACGGTATTGACGTCGCGCTCATACGGCGGCAACGCCGTCACCGCGTTGTCATCCAGCAGAATTTGTCCGCTGTCTGGCGCCTCGAACCCGGCAATCAGCCGCAGGCAGGTGGTCTTGCCCGAGCCGGACGGTCCGAGCATCGCAAAGAATTCACCTGCCTCGATCTGCAGACGGACGCCATCGACGGCCCGCACGTTGCCGTAGCACTTGGTCACGTCGCGAAATTCGATCGCGGTCGTCAATGAATCGCTCGTTCAAGCCATGACGAAGAACAAGCCCCCTGAAACGGAGCGCGCGCTTTGCGAACCGCGAGAGACATCCCGGCCGAGCTTCAGCGACCGCCCATGATGGCTACGTAATCCGTGGCCCAACGACTGTAAGGAATGCACGCGTCGCCATGCGATGCGCATTTGGCTTCCGGGGTGCGCCAGAAATGAATCTTGTCGAAATTGTCGAAACCATTGGTCTTGCAGCCTTGCGCACCGAGCAACGCATTGTTCTCGCACGCGGCGGGAACCACCGGTACGGAACCGAACCACGCCGCCACATCGCCCTGTACTTTCGGTGTGATGGACCACTCCAGCCATTTATAGGCGCAGTTCGGATGCTTGGCCTGGGCATGCAGCATTGTCGTATCGGCCCAACCGGTCGCCCCTTCCGCCGGCACGGTACTCGCCACCGGCTGCTTGTTCGCGAGCAGCGTATTGACCTGGAACGGCCAGGTCCCCGACGCGACAATGCCCTCGTTCGTGAAATCCTGCACCTGCACGTTCGCATCGTGCCAATAGCGCTGAATCAATGGATGCTGTTGGCGCAGCAATTCAAGTGCCGCGTTGTATTGAGCGGCATTCAGTTCGTAGGGACTCTTGATCCCCAGATCCGGTTTCTTCGACATCAGGTACAGCGCGGCATCGGCAATGTAAATCGGTCCATCGTAGGCCTGGACGCGTCCCTTGCTGGCCTTGCCGTCCGGATATTTCTGCGGCTCGAATACCACGCTCCACGAGGTCGGCGCGACCTTGAATACCTGGGTGTTGTAGATCAGCACATTGGGCCCCCATTGATAGGGCACACCATAGTGTTTGCCATCGACCACATGCCAGGGCGCATCCTTCAGGCGCGCATCGAGCGCATCGTAGCCCGCCACGCGGGTGGGATCGATCGGCTGCACCGTGCCACCGCGAATCAACCGCAACGAGGCATCGCCCGATGCAGTGACCAGGTCGTAGCCGCCCTGCGTCATCAGCGAGACCATTTCGTCGGAGGTGCCCGCTATCTTGACGTTGACCTTGCAACCGGTGTCGGTTTCGAACTTCGTCACCCAGTCATAGTTCTTATCGGTCGCACCACGTTCGATGTAACCTGGCCAGGCAATGATGTCGACCTGTCCTTCCAGGGCGGTCGATGTCGTCGCCGCAGGCGCAACCGGTGCCGCCGGTTCTTCCTTCTTGCCGCAGGCCGTCACGGCGATGGCAACGCAGGCCATCAACAGGAGACGAGAATCGAAAGCGATAGTGGACCGCATGATTACTCCCGTTAGGAACAGGCCGGCTGACCGGCGGCTGGTGCTTTTGCAATACGTCGATCGCTGGCGCTGGCTCGAACCCGGATGACTCGTGCCAGTGAGTGTAACGCCGTCATCGAATTACCGGCATAGCCTCGCGACGCCAAGGGCATATTTTTCGGGCTCTCGACACTGGGTGTAACTTCAGCGCACACAAATCGTGCAGCAGCACGGCTTGTGCCCTATCGGACAACACGACACCGGCGCCAGTCGCGAAAGCACGCTTGCCCCGTCTCGGCACTTGCGCTTAACTCGCCCGGTTCCGTGGCGGAGCATCTCCTACAACATCTGTAACCCGGCAATATCTGTCATCCGGCAAGGGAGCAATCAATGGGGGCGGTCGGCGGGGAGATCGTGAGCACGTCGGGCAGCCTGGTCTGCGTGGGCGTCGGGATGACGCTCGGTTCCCATATCACGCCCTTGGCGCGCAGCTACATCGAGCAGTCCGATGTCGTGTTCACGGCGGTATCCGATGGCGTCATCGACCTGTGGCTTGGCAACATGCATGCGGATGTCCGCAGCCTGCAGGGTTTCTATCGGGAAGGTAAGCCACGCACGACGACCTATCGGGAAATGGTCGATGCGATGCTCGCCGAGGTGCGCTCGGGCAAGCAGGTGTGCGGCGCGTTCTACGGGCATCCGGGCGTATTCGCAGGCGTGCCGCACAAGGCCATCGAGACGGCGCGTCACGAAGGCTTTCGCGCGCACATGGAGCCCGGCATCTCGGCCGAGGATTGCCTGTATGCCGACTTGGGGATCGATCCGGGTAAATACGGATGCCAGCACTACGAAGCCAATCAGCTGATGTTCTATCGTCGCTGCGTGGATACCTCTGCGTACCTGATCGTCTGGCAAATCGGCGTGGCCGGCGATCAGTCGACCGCCCGCTTTGCCACCAGCGCTGCCCATCGCCAGGTACTCGTCGACGTATTGGCTCGCGACTACGATCCCAGCCATGAAGTCACGGTGTACAAAGCGGCTATCCTGCCCATCGGTCAACCGTACATCCGTACGCTCCCTCTGGGCGAGCTGGCGACCGCACAGTTCGACATGCACGCCACGCTGGTGATTCCGCCGGCGACATCCTTGCAGGCGAATGCGGAAATCCGCGAGCGTCTCCGCGTGCTCGACTGTGCTGCAGCACCGGAGGCCTGAATTGCAGTGACAGCGTTTGCCACCGAGCGTCTGGTTCATCGGCTGCTGGAGAGCGCCGACGAAGCCGTCTTCTGCGATCTGTACACCGATGCCGAAACCATGCGCTTCATTGGTCCGCCACTCTCCCCGGAGCGTGCTGCCCGCGCTTTCCGCCGCGCCTTGACACTCTCGCATCGAACGCACAGTACCCATCGGTTTTTTGCCATGCTCGATAGGCAGACGGCACACTACGTAGGGATCGGCAGCTTGCAACAAATCGATCTTGTGCAGCGACGCGCTGAAGCCGGGCTGCTGATCACGACTCCGTGCCGTGCGCAGGGCTATGCGACGGAAGCACTACGCGGACTGATCAGTCATGCCTTCGCAACCTACGGGCTCGATGAAGTCTGGGTGCAGATTGCGGTGGTTCATACGGTTGTGGAAAAGCTTGTGATCGGCGTAGGCTTGGATCGCGGTGCCGAGGTTGCCGCCGACGCCGATCACTTTGCCACTCGAATCTGGTCGATCCGGCGCGATGCGTGGCGGCATCACAATGCAATCCACTGACCATTCACCATGCGGAGAAAGCAATGTCGAACGCCATTGAGTTTCTGGAACGGCTGGGTCGTGACGCCCATTTGCGGCATGCATCCGCTGAACTGTTGGGCACGGCATCTTCCAATGCTGCCATCGATCCAGCGTTACTGACCGCGATCGTGGATAAAGATTTGCAGACACTACAGTCGCTGCTCGGTGCCGACACCGACGTCTGCTGTCTGATCTATGCACCCGAAGATGACGAAGGAGCACCGCCGGAGAAGGAGTTCGTTCGCGAGGTATCGCATCGCGTAGCGTCGGCCGCCTGACACGCCGACGCTGGTTCGCCCGATTTGTTATCGGGCGAGCCGGCGCAGCTCGGACCCGGCTGCGCCTATCTGCTCACACCTTAACGTCGCATTGCCGTCGCACGGAGGCGTTCAGCGGATCGGCTGTGGTTGTCAGTGCCTCGGTTACCTGTAAATAGCTACGATCCGCAGTCGCAGGGGTGCGATATTTTGCGTCACCCTCAAGAAATTGCCGATTGCGTCGATGGTTCGGACGAGGCTCCGTAGTATGTTGAGCTGTCTGCACGTGATTGACGTCGTTGCGGCGTTCCGTACTCAGCCCGGAGCAGCATGCCCTGTAGCGCTTACATGCTTACGCTCGGAATCCGGCATTGCATGCCATCGCAGTGGACCACCATGCGCGCCTCAGGAGTTCATTGCGTCATGGTAACGCACACCTGCGACGCTCACGGCGTTCCCTGATCACGAGCTGCCGCGTGGCCCATGCGCACTCTGCTCAATACCCTGGCGCTGTTTTGTGTGATGGCATGCAGCGTCGCATCGGGCATGTCTGGCGACGACGCCAGCAACCGGTTGCAGCACGCCGATGCAATCAAGAGCAGTAATCCGGAGCAATTCGCGAAAGAACTGGAGTCGTTGGGAAAGCAGACGTCGCAGTTGACCGTTCCACAGCAGCAATACCTGCAATACCTACAAGGCTGGCGCAATGCATTCGATGGCGACTATCCGCGCGCCATCGTGGCACTCGAAGGGCTGGTCGACGACGCGGTCGATATCAATCTGCAATTCCGTGCCGGCGCTACCGTGATCAACGTTCTGGTGGTCGCCCTGCACTACGAGAAAGCGTTTTCTCGTCTCAGTCAATTGCTGGAACGGCTGCCCCGGGTGACCGACAGCGAAGCCCGCAACCAGGGACTGGCCGTGGCAGCCTATCTCTACAACCAGGTGAGCCAGTACGATCTGGGCCTGCGCTATGCTGAACAATTGATCGAAAGCGGACCAAACACGGCTGTCGAGTGCAACGGTCGGCAACTGAAAATGGAAGCCTTGTTCAAAGGCAGCAGACTGCGAACCCCGACCGGCGAGTTTCAGGCGGCGATCGATGCATGCACCCGCGTCGGCCAGCCGGCACCGGCCAACCTCGTGCGCACGTACGTCGCGCGATCGCTGTTGTCCGATGGAAAGGTCGATGCCGCGCTCCACCTGCTGCAGCAGCACTACGATGAGGTAGTGCAGACCCACTACCCGCGACTGCTGTCGGAGTTCGATGCGCTGCTCGCAGACGCCTACTATCGTCGCGGCGATTTTTCGCACGCACAGCAGTCGGCACAACGGGCAATCAACAACGGTGCCAGGAACGAGTACAGCGAGCCGCTGGCTGCCGCCTACCGTATCCTTTATCTGGTGGCACGCCAGCAGGACGACACCTCCAGCGCACTCGCCTATCACGAAAAATACGCGGCTGCAGACAAGGGCTACCTGGACGATGTCAGTGCGCGACAGCTCGCTTATCACCGCGTCACGCACGAGCTGACCGCGAACCGCATGCAGATCGAATCGCTGCATCGGCAGAATCAGTTGCTGGAGCTACAGCGGGAGAACAACAATCTCTCCATTGCGCTGTTGGTGCTCGGCCTGGGCTTCATCAGTTACTGGGCGTACAAGACCAAGCTGTCGCAACTGCATTTCATGAGGCTGTCGCGACACGACGGCTTGACCGGCATATTCAATCGCCACCATTTCGTCGAGCAGGCGAACATCGCACTGTCGGCAGCTCGCGAATCGCAACACAAATTGTGTGTACTGCTGTTCGACCTGGATCACTTCAAATCGATCAACGATCGCTACGGTCACGCCACCGGCGACTCGGTCTTGCGTCAAGCCGTTGCCGCCTGCCAGCTGCATTTGTCCCCAGGCGATCTGTTCGGCCGTTTCGGCGGCGAGGAGTTCGGCATCCTGCTCAAGGACTGTGACATGGAGCAAGCGCAGCAGCGCGCCGATCAGATGCGAGAGGCCATCGCGCGGATTTCGATGCACGAGGATGGCATGGAACCGGGCGTCTCAGCGAGCTTCGGCGTGGCGGCGACACCCACTTCCGGTTATGGGTTGTCGCAGCTGCTCTCGGATGCGGACGCCGCGCTGTACCGCGCGAAGCGTGCCGGCCGCAATCGCGTGATGTCATTCGACGCCGCCGATCGCAGTGCTGCGGCCTGAAGCCAGGCACGCCTGCATTGCGTGCTGGGCGGAACGTGCACCATGCAGGCGAACACCAAAAGCGCAATCTGCGCATTCTCGACGTGAGCGAGGTCAAGACCCTGCCCCGTGTGCTTCTAACGTTCCTGTCGCATTGATTAGTCCATCATGATTAGCTAATCTACCGCCATGTCAGACACCATAGTAAATATCCACGCGGCGAAAACACAGCTTTCCCAACTGGTTGCGCGCGCGGAGCGTGGCGAGCGCATCATCATCGCAAGGGATGGCAAACCCGTGGCTCAACTCGGCCCTGCGCGACAGTCCAAGCGCGCAGCGCTGCCGCCGGACGATCCGCTGCTGAATCTCGAGGAATTTGCCGTGGCAGGCAAGGGCGGAAAGCTGACCAACGCCGAAATCGACCGTATTCTGTATGGCAAGCCGTGAAGTCTTCGTCGATACCTCAGGTTTGTATGCCCTGGTGGAAAAAAAGGACGCGTATCATGCAGCCGCGCGGGCGGTGGTGGAGAAGATGCTTCGCGCAGGGCGAAGGCTAGTTGTTACCGATTACATCGTCGCCGAAACGGTAAATCTTGCCAACGCACGCAGCGGCACGCGCGTTGCCGCAAGAGTGCTGGACCTAATCGAGCAAAGTGCCGGAATTCGAATCGAGTGGATGGGTACGTTGCGCTTCGATACCACGAAGGCTTTCTTTCGTAAGCACGCCGACCATGAATATTCATTCACTGACTGCACAAGCTTCGTCGTGATGCGCGAGCTACGACTCTCGCAAGCGTTGACGACGGATAGCCACTTTTCCGAGGCGGGATTCGAAGCCCTGCTGCCAACACGTTAAGGCGCATATCGAGCAGGCACGGCTCAGCGGCTCCTGGAAGCGTCGGGCAATGAAGGCGTGTCATTCGACGCCGCCGATCGCAGTGCTGCGGCCTGAAGCGTCGATTGGCGCCCCCCCTGGCGTGCCGACTGATTGAATTCACGCCACCCGGAGCGCCTTACGCGGATTGGCGCCCTTGCCAACAGCAACTCAAGCAGGTCTCGAACCATCGTTCGCGACACCGCCAATGTAAATTCGCACCGCCCTCGATCAGAACGAACGGCGTGTCTCCACCAGGAACTGGACGTTCCTGATATCACTACCTCCATCCAGCGGAAACGCGACATCGACATGCAGGACATTGCCGAGTCCCGAACGCGCGCTCCCTAAACGCAATCCGATGCCTATGTCTTTCAGCCACCCATCACCCGCGTCGGTACTGTTCGCAAGCGCTCCATTCAGCGCATTCGATGCTCCGACACCCGCATAGCGATCCCGGCCCCAACTGCGACCGGCATCAAAGAATACTGCCGCACCCACATTGACGAGCTTGAGCGGCTGCCAACGCGTATAGAACCGCTCCTCCAATGTGATGAGCGCCTGCGTTGACCCCGCGAGATAGCGTAGCGGATAGCCACGCAGGCCGTTCTCGCCGCCGAGCAACAACTGCTGCTCCGGGTCGAGACGGGATGCAATGGATGTGCTGAGCGAGGCGAAGAATACCTGGTGAGGCGAATGACGCAGGTAGTATCGCGTAGCCAGTTCCATCATCCCATTGTCGAGATCTCCTCCTTCGAGCCTGCCAGTAAAATCGATGGAGCCGAGGATGTACTGGTCGGCGCTGAAAGCAGTACCCGATCGCAATGCGCTGCGAAGCATGAACGCGTCGCGTGTCGACCCCATGGCAGTCGTGGCGTAACCGACCTCCAGTCGTGCCAGATTGCCCAGATAAATATCCTCGGTGCGCCCGATCTGATCCAGATCACGCGTCTTCAGGTATTGATCCTCGACCACTTCGATGCCGATCCATGGATAACTGAACACGCGATCCTCCGGCGCCGTCCCCCTCGACAGGCCGGGAAGCGCGTCGAACGCTCGGCTCTCATAGCGCATGCCGCCAAGATAGCGCGTCGTCCAACCATCGATCAGCCCTTGTGAAATGCCGCCGCCCACACTGAACAACTGTTCATGCATGCGATATCTGTCGACCACATGCCCGAGCGCATATTCGGAGATCGTGTTCGTCGTATCCCCTGCACCGAGATCGAAGCTCCATCGTGAGTCGAACGAATAGAACGGGCGCGACAGGTTGAATACCTTCTCTCCGCCATCACTCAGATTCGCGTAGGACGTCGCCAGTTTCCACCGGCTGCCCAGCACGTTCGGATCTTTGTACGAGAGTTGCCACGCCGTGCGATCGACATTCGATTCACGCGAGAGCGACAGGTGCTTGCCGAGACCGAGGAAATTCGTATCTTCGAATTCGGCTTTTGTGTGATTGGCGCCGCCCTTGCGTCCAAAAGACACCCCAGGGCTGAGCGTCCAGACGTCGTGCACTCTGACAACGACATCGATCGTGTTATCCGTGTTGTAGCGCACCGGAACGATGCTCGCCTCGTTCAAGTATCGTTGTCCGCGCAGCAGTCGTTCAGTCTCGTCGAGTTGCTTGCGCGAGAAGGGATCGCCCGGCTTGAATAACAATTGCGATGCGATCGTCGACTGACGCGTCGTGATGTGCAAGCTGTTGGCAAGGCGGTAGGGCGCAGCCAGCGGCTGGTCGGTCTCGAAGACCTCGTCCACCTGCACGGCAATGTGACCGATCCGGGCCTGTCGTGCCTCCAGCTCTTCATTCGAAGGAACGCGGTCGACCGGCGATGGTATCGACTCTGTCGCTGACTGCGACTGAGCGGCCCTGAGCCCGACCGTCGTGAGAGCAATCGTCAGAAGCGTTAAAGCGAAGGAACGCGAACTGAAATTTATGCGCACAGAACTCCCGACACCACCTGGGCGTGAGCGCACACTGCGACTAAAAAAAACGATCCGTGCAATGCAGTGGTCGTCACCGGATTGGACGACTCGCGGTTGTCGAATCAATCGCCGCTGCGCGACCGATGTGAATGGAGTTGTCATGCGATCGGTGCAGGCGCAGGCTGGTCGTCGACAGCACTGCTTCCAACGCCACCTCCGGGCTCAGCCCGGCGATTGACCCGCGCAACCTGACATGATGAGCCAATGCTGCTGATTCAGGATCGTCGTAGATCAGCTTGTGGTGCGTTCGCAGCGCAACCCAGGCAAGAAACGTCGACAATCGTTGGTCGGCGATATCGAATTCCGGGATGTCGACCGGCATCGATTTCGGACCGGTTCGACCCACGGGCTTGCTGCACCGGGCGTCGTCGCCGACACTCTGGCACGGGACGTCGTCGCGATGCGGCTGGGCGCACGTTGCGGATTCTGTTCCTACTGCCAGCAGCGTGGCGCAGAGCCCGATCGCGCACAATCGGCGGCCGACTCGACCCCGAATCACGCTGAAGCGCCTGACGTCGAATGCATCGTCTTGTTTCACCATAGCCTGTCTTTGGACGTGGGACATGCGGCAAAGCAATCGCAGTACGTACCACGCCAACCCGTCATAATAGGATTTACGTCTGCAGCGATTGATCCGACCCCGCAGGCGCGTCCTACGTTTTACTATCTGCCTGCCGCGTAGTGGTTTAAGTCATGACCGATCGGGAATTCTGGTGGAACCATCTGCGCTGGCAGCTGTTGGCCTTTGTCGTCCTCGCCACGCTTTGCGTCTGCACGTCGCTCGACATGCTGCTCGCGCATGTCCTGTTCTACGACGAATCAACTCAGACATGGTTGGCCTCGAACAACTGGTGGGTAACTCATATCATCCACACCGGCGGTCGCTGGGCGATGCGTGGCGCGGTCGCGCTAGCCCTGCTGACATGGGTTGCGACGTTCTTTAACGCGCGGCTGCGACCGCTGCGACTAGCAAGCGGTTACCTATGGATAAGCATGGCCTTGTCCATCGGTATCGTGGGTCTGCTCAAGGTAATGACCAACGTCGACTGCCCGTGGGACCTGACACCGTTCGGGGGAAAATTTCCGGTGGTCGGTCTATTCGCCGACCGGCCCGATGATCTGCGTCGCGCACAGTGCTTCCCCGCGGCTCACGCGAGTTCTGGCTACGCGTTGATGGCACTGTACTTTGTATACGTCGAGCGGGATCGAACCCGTGCGAGAATCGGGCTGACGGTCGGCGTGCTCACCGGACTGATCTTCGGAATTTCGCAACAGGCGCGCGGGGCGCACTTTTTATCTCATGATGTCTGGAGTGCGTTCCTGGTCTGGCTGATTCTGCTATCCGTATACGCCTTTGGATTGAGGCCGCTGTTGCAGGCGGTCACAAGGACGCCAGCGATCGGCAGCGCTTCAGCAAGTCGAGTGCGGATGGTAGATTTTGTTGATTAGCCCGGCAGCATCCAGCACGGTGCGATAGCGATTGTCGTGACTGATATTGTCGCGTGAGCGCTCAAGCACAGCTGTCATCCAAACCGCAGATTGCCGGAGAAACCAATCGACTGGTTTTCGAGGTGCCCGGCGTCTGCCACCAACGATTGCCTGCCCCCCCCGCCACGGATTCGTATCAGTGAATACGCCTATTTTCGAGTTGTTCGACCTCGTCATCACCCCATGGAAACTGATCGGCTAGAAAGGGCAATGCAAGCCGACAGGTGCTTTTAAAAAAAACAGCATTCAAACGATGCCGCTGCGGTGGGGTTCATATCGCGAGCGTCGTCTGAACACGACGACCTCGTTACTTCGAAGAGAGTCACGAGCCGGCCCCTTCCAGGACCCGAACGCGTCATGGGACTAGATAACCAAGACGCAGCTCGACATGGCATGTCCTTACACGATGAATACAGTCGTACCGCTACATACTCCCTGCAATCAAACACGATTTCCGCGGGGTGGCGCCATACGCATTGCGCAGAAGCTGCGGATAGCCGTCGCTCTGACCTGTGGGCTCGCCGCTATGGGTATTGCTTCTGCGGCGGCTGACCCATCGAGCGCCACTGCGTCCCTCGAAGGTACGCTCACCGAGACGGGCGGTGGCCCGCCGCCGGCAGGCGCTACAGTACGCGTCGATGACATGACTGTCGTCGCCAACGAAAAGGGCATCTTCGCGTTCAAGCGGCTTGCGGACGGACATCACCTATTGATCGTCACCGCGCCGGGACATCGGACACTCGAAGTGCCCATTGATCTGGCGGCGGGTCCGAACAAACTGCCAGCCATCACCCTGGAGGTGAACGCCGTTGAGCTCGACGAGATGAAGGTGACGGGTCCCACCTCAGGCGCGCAGACGGCCTTTGAGGACAAGACCAGCAGCGAGACCGTCGGAGAGGTTGTCTCGGATGCAGCGCTCAAGAATCCGAACGCGCAAAGCACCAGCGACTACATGAAAGGCGTGTCCGGGGTTGCTGTGAGCAAGGGCAACAATGGCTCATCGAACGTGTCCGTGCGCGGCATCGATCAGCGAATGCTGCGCATTACGATCGACGGACAGCGCCAGGGTGGCTCGGGCAATCCGCTGGACAGCATTCCGGCAGAAATCGTGCAGTCACTTGAGGTCACCAAGACATTTACACCGGACATGGACTCCGACGCAGTCGGCGGCGTCATCAACGTCAACACGGGGGGAACGGTCATTCCCCAAGCCTACACTCAGGGTCGTCATCAGGTAACGTATAACGCACTGGCTCCGCATCCGGGATTCCGCAACAGTCTCACCCTGGCACAGCCGTTCAAGCTCTTTGCGGAGGAGCGCAACGCCAGTGTGCTCATCACACCCAGCTACGACGATCAGTATGCCAATCGCGAACGACTTTCCGCATTGCGCGAGTGGACGCCGCAAATTTCACCCGGTCCCTCCCCGTACACTGGCTCTGCCGTCCCCGTACTGACCTTGCCACTGATCGAATCGACGCTTGAGCACAAACAACGCAGCGGCCTGCTGGTGAACTCTGATGCGCGATTCGGCGATGCGGCGATGTATTGGCGATCCAACTTCACGCACGAACGCGTCAGCCGCGACCGCAATCTGAACGATACCGATCCGGCGAGCGGCACGCCGCTGTCGTTGACGCCGCAGTCCGGCGTATTTTCAGGCGT
>JAIBJL010000200.1 GCA_020029545.1 Gammaproteobacteria bacterium | reverse complement strand
GACCGGCAATCCACACGCCATGGCCTCCGCGGCAACCAGTCCGAAGGTTTCCTGGTCGCCCGCGTGGATCAGCGCATCGCAGCTTGCCAGCAGCGCGGCCAATCGCTCCGAGTTGCGCTGATAGGGCAGCACCGTCACACGACTATTCACGTGCTCCCGACGACGACCACCGATAAGCAGCAAGTGATACGGCCGCCCCAGCCGTTCGACCGTTCGCACCAACGCAGGAATATTCTTCTTGATGGCGAAGCGGCCTGCATACACCAGCAGGCGGGTATCGGCAGGCAGTCCGAGCCGCTGCCGCAGCAGGGCATCTCGCCGTGACGGATGGAATATTTCGACATCCACCCCCAACGGCTGAATCGCGGTGTGATGAATGCCAGCATCCATCAGCCGCTCATGCATCAGCGCGCTGGGTGCCAGTACCAGATCGAATCCATCGTAGAGCTGCCGCAGATATGCCCGTGAGATCGCCGCACTCCAATGTCCTACCCGCTCCCCGATCATCCGCGGCATATCGGAGTGGAAAAACGCTACCGCCGGGATCTGCTCGCGTCGCGCCACCATCCTCGCGGCCCAGGCCGGAATGTATGGATCGGCGGCCTCGATCAAGTCCGGCTTCAGCGACTGCAGCGTATTGCGCCATGTCAGCAGGTCGACTGGCACCCGATAGCCATCGGGAAGATGCACGCAGCGGCTGTTGCAGCCTATGACGTAAGGCATCGACGTCTGACCCTGCGGCACCAGCAAGGTGTGTCTGATCTGCGACGCATGCCTGACGAGCCAGTCATGCTTGGCATTCAGATAACGTTTCACACCGCCGCTGCGGGCACTGTAGAACATTGTGGTATCGACCAGGTGCATGACAACCTGCAGTAACGAAGGAACGGCGTTGCTGGTAAGGCAGTGGATTGCGAAGAAGTTCCCTCGTTATCGACAGCCCTCCGCGCAATTGATTGTCGGGCGCAATTCGGCGAGCCTGAGCGCATCTTCAGTCGGGGAATGCTCATGTGGCACTTGCTGCGAATCGCTCTGCTCAATCTTCTCATCGTCAGTCCAATCGCCGTCAGTCCAATCGCAGCTGCGCGCGCGCCGCTGGTATTCATGAGCGACTTCGGTCTGCGCGACGGCGCGGTGGCAGCGATGAAAGGCGTGGCTTACGGGATCTCTCAGGAACTGGTGATCTCCGACATCACACATGAAGAACCCGCCAGCATCTTTGAAGCCGCCTACCGTCTGTATCAGGCGGAAGCTTTCTGGCCGCAGGGAACCGTATTCGTCGTGGTCGTCGACCCCGGCGTCGGCACCGATCGCCTGTCGATCGTATTGAAAACCCGCAACGGTCATTACTTCGTCGGTCCGGACAACGGCTTATTCTCACTGGTTGCCGAACAGGACGGCATCGAAGAGCTGCGACAGATCGATGAGAAAGTGAATCGGCGGCCGGGTTCGGAAAACTCCCACACATTTCATGGTCGCGATGTGTTTGCCTATACCGGCGCGCGACTGGCTTCGGGCACGATCGAATTCAGTCAGGTCGGGCCGCAGCTGCCCCCGCAGAGGCTGATCCGTATTCCTTACCGACAGCCCGCGATCAACGGCAACACGGCGAGCGGATTGATTCCGGTACTCGACGTTCAATACGGCAATGTCTGGAGCAACATTCCGCAAAATTTTCTGGATCGCCTGGGAGTGAAAGTCGGCGATTCGATGCATGTGAAGATCTATCAGGGTGCAACGCTGGTCGATGAGTTACGCGCGCCCTATGCCAAAACGTTCGGTAACGTGCCCGTCGGCAAGCCGCTGATTTACATCAACAGCCTGATGAACGTGGCAATCGCCCTCAATCAAGGCAGCTATGCGGGTACGCACAAGATCGGCTCCGGCGTTGACTGGTTCATCGAAGTGAGCAAGGACTGATCGCATAGGTATGTCGCGCGTCCGAACGTCACGGCAGCCGCTGCTAAGATGATGGTTTACTCAGTGGTACTCTGCCGGAACGCTATTCGATGATCCTGTATCACCTGCGCCGCAGCAGCGAAATCGCCGGATTGCTCGACCAGGGGCTGCGTCGATCTGACGGCCGGCATTACCTGTTCAATCGCTGGCAGGATGCCGCCTTGCTGTTGAGCGGGCTATACCGCCAACCCGGCGGTGAAGCCGATCCGCACGTCGCATTGGTCATCGATGCGGATGACGACATGCTGGTCGGCTCGCCGATTCCCGAAACACGGCTGCCCCGCAGCTTGCGCGCCGACGACATCCGGCAGCTACAGGAACATTCCTGGTACGCAGAAGTCGATGTCAGTGCGCATCGCATTCGCGATGTAAAGAACGGCTTCGGCGATTCCGTGCTGAATCGGTTGCAGGCGCGCACCGGCGGTCGCACGCCGATCCGGCGATTCCTGGCATACGCCAAGCCTTACTGGCGCTATGTCGCGGGCGCAACTGTCTGCGGGCTGATCAAGTTCCTGGCGCCGCTCGCCTTCCCCTGGATGGTGAAGGTCCTGCTGGATGACGTCATCCTGAATACGAGCCTCGATGCCGCGGCGCGCGAACGCGAGATCCGCCAGCTCGTGGCTGGCATTCTGTGCATCAATCTTCTCTGGGTGGTTGCCACCTATTACCGCAGTATCTTCTCCGCCATCGCCGGCCATCGCCTGATTCGCGACCTGCGCATTGCACTGTTCAGTCATGTGCAGCGTCTGTCGCATGATTTTTTTACGCGGCATCAGACCGGTGCCATCTCATCCCGTGTCGTGAATGACATCAGCCTGGCGCAGAACTTCGTCGGTTCCGCACTCACCAATGTATGGATGGATGCGGTGCTGTTGCTGGCGCTGATCGGCATCCTGCTCTCGATCAATCCGTTGATGACGCTCATCTCGATGGCACTGATGCCGATCTATGTATTTTCTTTGCAGGCGATGGGCCAGCGCATTCGCCACAGCAGCCAGGAAGTGCAGCAACGCCTGGAAATGCTGTCCGGCGAGCTGCATGAAAAAGTCGCAGGCGTCGCCGTTGTCAAAGGGTTCGCTCGCGAGTCCGCGGAGACGCACCGGTTCGCCGCGAACGCCAACAAGCTGCTGAATCGGATTCTGCGTTCGGCGCGTTTCACCGCAGTCAATGAAGTTGCCGTGGGCATCGTGGTCCACACCAGTCCCGTGCTCGTGGTTTGGTATGGCGTGCATGAGATCCTGGAAGGGCGCTTCACGGTGGGCGCACTGACGCAGTTTCTGCTGTATCTCGGCATGTTCTATTCGCCGTTGCAGCGCCTGTCCGACTTAAGCGTCGTACTGAGCAATGCGCTGGCGGCAATCGATCGTATCTTCGAATACTTCGATACCCAGCCGCACGTCGCGGAGCATGCCCGACCCACCCGCATCGCTGCCTGTGAAGGCCGCATCGATCTCGATCATGTGTCGTTCGGTTACGATGCCGACGCAATCATCCTGAAGGACGTCAATCTCACGATCCTGCCCGGCCAGACCGTCGCGTTCGTGGGTCCCAGCGGTGCGGGCAAGTCGACGCTCGCCAGTCTGGTACCGCGATTCTACGATCCGACCGCCGGAGCGATCCGCCTCGATGGTCACGATCTGCGCGAACTTGCACTCGACTCTCTGAGGGCGAACATCGGTATCGTGAATCAGGAAACCATTCTGTTCTCAGGCACGGTGCTCGAAAACCTGTTGCTGGCGGCGCCTGATGCGACGGAAGCGCAGATTCTCGCCGCACTCGAGGCAGCGCACGCCGTGGAGTTCGTGCAGAGCCTGCCCGATGGCCTGGCGACGGAAGTCGGCGAACGAGGTTCGGTATTGTCCGGCGGACAGAAGCAGCGTCTCGCCATCGCGCGCGCCTTTCTCAAAGATCCAAAGATCCTGATCCTGGATGAGGCCACATCGGCGCTCGACTCCCGCGCCGAGCGCCGCATTCAGGAAGCCACCGCACGGTTGCTCAAGAATCGAACGTCGATCGTGATCGCTCACCGTTTATCCACGATATTGCACGCCGACCAGATCGTCGTCCTGGATGCGGGACGCATCGTCGATGCCGGCAAGCACGACGAACTGCTGATACGCGGCGGGCTCTATGCGCAGCTGTATCGCGAACAGTTCGGCAGCGAAGCGGCGTCCGCTGCTTGAGGAGAATCTGAATGCAATCAGCGCTGATTCTGGCATTGGTCTTGGTTACTGCGTTGTCGGCCTTCTTCGACGCCAAGGGATTCGTATACGCCGCGCTTGCGTGGCGTGGCGGATCTGTTAGCGCAGCGAATGCCCTGTGGTCACTCGGATTCTTCGTCACCGGCGTCTCGCTGTATATCGCATCGATCGGCTTTCAGCAGCGCCTCGGCGTGCAGTCGCCGGCATTGCAAAGCATTTTCTGGTTCGCGATGACCGTGATCGGCGTCGCTCTCATGGACGGCACGATTGCGCAGTGGTCGGCTGCACAGCGAGCCGTCGCGATCGCCGTCAGCCTCGGCGTGGCCTGGCTGCTGATCTCGGCTCCGCAATAGCGGCCATTGCAGTAGAATCGGCACCATTGCAGCAAATGAGCAAGCGAGTTGCCGGTCCCGAGCGCAGGTTGTCATATGGGCGAGCGAATCTTCACCGCGGCAGTCATCGTGATCGGCAACGAAATCCTGTCGGGACGTACGCAGGATACGAACCTGCGCGACATTGCCATTGCGTTGGGCAGTTGGGGCATCCGCGTTGGCGAAGCACGCATGATCCCCGACATCGAGAGCACCATCGTCGCAGTCGTCAACGAAGTCCGCGTCCGCTATGACTACGTGCTGACCACAGGCGGCATCGGCCCGACACATGACGACATTACGGCGGCCAGCATCGCCAAGGCATTTGGCGTCGAACTCATCGAGCATCCGCAAATTGCCGAGTTCCTGCGTACTCGTCGCGCGGCCTCGCCGGACGTGATGGCAGCCCGATTGCGCATGGCCAGGGTGCCGCGCGGCGCCGGATTGATCGACAACTCCACCGGCGGACCGCCGGGATTCTGCATCGAAAACGTGTATGTCATGGCGGGTATTCCCGTCGTGATGCGCGCCATGCTGGCATCGCTGGAGCACCAGCTCCAGGGTGGAGCAGTGATGCAGTCACGCTCGATGACAATCTATACCGGCGAAAGCACCATCGCGAGGCAGTTGGAAGCGATCCAACTCGCGTACCCGGAGATCGAGATCGGCAGTTACCCGTTCATGAAAGAAGACCGCGCCGGCACGACGTTGGTAATGCGCGGCACGGATGTTGTGCAACTCGATGCGGTTGAACGACAGGTGCGAGACATGGTCATCCAAGCCGGCCACACGCCGATGTAAGCACGCGAACTTCTCCGGCGACCATCGAGTGGCGTTCGCGATCTACGCCGATGGAATTACGGTTCGCCCTTCAGCGGCTTGAAATCGCTCGGCGGCGCACGGTGCTTGGTCGCCGCTTCGTACGCTCCGGCAATCTTGATGATCAGCGGTTCATCGAACGGCCGGCCGACGATATCCATGCCCACCGGCAGTTTGGCGGGGATCGGGCCGGTCAGACGCGTGCGATCATCGCCGGCCAGACGACTTTCGCCGCCACCCCCGCCACCGCCTCGGTTCCAGGCAGATTCCGGTGTCTGCGGTGCGTTCGGATCGCGAATCAGATCGTAGACTTCGGTGGTGAAGCCGGCCGGTACCGTGATGACGGGAAAGCCCTGCGCGCCGAGGAAACTCCACACCCCCCCGCCATTGCGACCGTTGATCGGCGGACCCTGCGGGGCACCGAGTTTCGTCGGCGGCAGATTGCTCGTCGGATACACGAGCGCGTCGAGTTGCTGCTCAGCCATGCATTGCAGAATCGTTTGCTGTACCGAGAAACGACGCAGCATGCGCTCCGCCAGGTTGAGTTCCATGACCTTCTCGACGTTCTCGCGGCCTTTGCGTCGATCCGGAAAGGTCGGGTCGTCGTGGAAGTTGGAGTTCGCCAGCAGATCGGCATTGCTCTTGATCTTGGCATCGCCGCGTTCGCGCAGATACAGATTCAGCATGTACTTGTTCTGTCCGTCGGTTTCGGTTCCACCGAAGTCGCGCAGCGTGACGTTGTCCGGCACCAGTGCAGGATTCATTTTCATATCGAGCAGCTTCGCCGTGTGATCCGCGGTCGGCTTGCCGTTGGCATCGACTGGGAATAATTCGGGGAAGCGCTTCGTGAACAGCTTGTTGTCGTCCTGCGGCACGTACTTCTTCAGACAGCTGGTGAACAGGTCGCCTTCCGGGCCCGGATCGACAATCGTCGCGCCCAGCTTCCTGAGATCGTCCGCACCCTGCGACACCAGGTCGATCGTCTGCTCGTCCGCCTTGGTGAACAGTTTCTTGTTCATGTATTCGCGTACCACGCCGATGCGCACGCCGTCGAGCCGGGCCGGCTTGGCGAACGATTCGTAAGGTGCCTTCGGCGTGCGACCGATGCTGAACACCGTGAGTTCGTCTTTGGGGTCGTAACCTGCAATCACACCGAGCACCCGCGCGGCATCCGCCACGTTGCGACAGATCGGACCGACACGTGTGTTGATGCCGATCTGCACCATGCCTTTGCGACTCACCAGTTCTTCGGTAGCCGCAATGCCGACGCTGCTCGCCGCACTGGCCGGGCCGCGGATCGACGAGCCCGATTCTTCGGCGATGGCACAGGTCACGAGATTCGCACCGACCGCAGATCCCGAACCCGAACTGGAGCCGCGCGGACTGCGCTCGGTGTCATAGGGATTGCAGAACGTGCCGCCGAAGGAGCTGCGTGGAATGCCCGACGCGTACTCGCCGAGATTCGACTTGGCGAGAATGATGGCGCCCGCCGCACGTAGCCGCTGCACAAACGTCGAGTCTTCCGGCGGACGATCGTTTGCATAGAACGCATCGGCACCGGACGTCGTGCGCATGTCGAACGTGTCGTATTGATCCTTGATGGCCATCACGACGCCGTGCAGCGGACCGGCAAGCTTGCCGGTTCGCGCGAACTCGGCATCCTGCGCCTTCGCCACTTCCAGCGCGTCTGGCATGGCCGGATCGGCATCGGCTTGGTCGGTGAGGCTGCGAGCTTTGATCGGCTTGAAACCCCATTTCTTCAGCGTCGCCGGGCGCAGGTTCAGCGTGACCAGCGAATTGATCTGGCCGGCATGCGGGATGGTCTGGATTTCATGCAGGATGCCTTTCGGCTCTTTCACGCAGGTACCGTCGTAGGCCTTGATGCGCTTGAGATACAGGTTCACCAGCGCTTCCGAGGTCAGCTCCTTCGACAGGATGGCCTGCTGGATATCGTCGATCGTCGCCTCTTCCAGATGAAACTTCATCGCGGCCTGGGCCGGGTGGACCGACAGTAACAGCGGCAGCGCACTGGCAATTGCAACAACGGCGGCACGCCGGGCGAGAGCGGTGTTTCGCATCGTGAACCTTCGGGTCGTGAATCTTCGAGTTGTAGCCATCGGCCGCTCAACGCGCCGCGGTGTACCAGAAAGCCGGCTTGTCTTTGACAAACAGCTTCTTGGGAATCATCGAGTGAATACCCTTGGTATCGTCGACGACCTGCGTCACGCGAAAGTCCACGCCGATGCTGGACAGCGTGAAGGCCTGAGCGAACTCGAGCCCTTGGAGATCCTTGAGATACGCATTGGTCTCGCGGATCGCCATCTGCATGGCCTTGTTGAGATCGGTATCGAGCCCGAACGCCATGTAGTGCGTGGCACTCTCCGCGCGCGGCGCGGTGAGCTTCATGCCCTTGTGCAGCACGAACTTGAGAACAGCGGTATTCGCCGTTTCGATGGCGCTGACAGTCACTTCACCATCGCCCTGCGCGGCATGCGAGTCGCCGGTGTAGAACAAGGCACCCGGTTGGAACACGGGCAGGAACAGCGATGTCCCCGCGACGAGTTCCTTGCAATCCAGGTTGCCGCCAAACACACCGGGCGGTCCGCTGCGTCGGTTCGGTCCGTCTTCCGCCGGCGGCTGCACGCCCATCACGCCCATGAACGGTCCCAGCGGTACTTCGATCGAGGGACTGTAGACACCGACGTTGCGCTTCGCGTCGAGCATGACCATGTGCGAATACTGGGCCGGCACTTCATCGGGAATGCCGCCGCGCCCTGGCCGGGTAGACACGGTGCCGTAAGGAAGGCGCGGCGTGACCGAGAGAATGCGAACTTCAAGCGCATCGCCCGGCATCGCGCCTTCAACGGCAATCGGTCCGATCAGAATGTGTCCGGAAGTAATGCCGGCGTAGTGGGTGGTTTCCTTGACGACGCGATCGGTTTCTTTCATCGCTTCGAGCTGCGCTGGCGTCGGCGTGAGCTTGTTCTCCTTGGCCCATTGCACCGGGTCCATGTCCTGCCAGCGATTGCCACCCCCACCGTCGATCTTCACGGTGGCACCGGATTTCACCGTGAGCACCGGTTTCTTCTGCGAAGGATAATTGCCGATCGCGGCGTTATCGGGCGTGAGCTTCAGGTAGTGATCGAACGCCTGCGCCGACACGTTGAGCGATGTCGCCAGCATTGCCGTGCCGAGTGCGCACGCCATGGCAGAAAGAATCCTCATGCCTGAACTCCCGTGAGATCGGTTGATGCAAGCATGTGACGGGTAGTTGGCGGCGGACCCCACATCGCTTCCGCAAATTGTTGATTGCCGCGAGTAAGAAAGCGCTACGCGCAGAACGCGCGCATCTATCGATCGCGTGCATGGCGAGACCACTGGGTATGTCCTGGCGAG
>JAIBJL010000522.1 GCA_020029545.1 Gammaproteobacteria bacterium | reverse complement strand
GGCCGCGGCAATCGCCGTCTGCACATCCTGGGCTGCAGCATCGATGTTGCGATCGAGCGAGAACTGCATCGTGATCTGCGTCGAACCCTCACCGCTGATCGATGACATCGAATCGAGTGCTGCAATCGTCGAGAACTGCTTTTCCAGCGGGGTCGCCACTGCGCTGGCCATGGTGTCAGGGCTGGCGCCGGGCAACGACGCGCTCACCGAGATGGTCGGGAAGTCGACCGCGGGCAGATCCGATACCGGGAGATCGAAGTAGGCGAGGGCGCCAAAGAAGGCCACGCCGAGAGTGATCAGCGCCGTGGCGACGGGTCTGCGAACGAACAGTGCCGAGAGATTCATGCGGTCGCCTTGTGGTTGATGCGAACGTGTGCGTTCGGTATCAACCGCGACTGACCATCGACGACCACCTGCTCGCCGGCTTGAACGCCACTGACAATCGCCAGCTCATCGGTCGTGCGCAGCACTTGGATCGGGCGTTGCTCCGCCACCGAACCGTCCTTGATCACGAAGACATAGCTGCCTTGGACATTTTCGCTCACTGCCGATGCGGGAATGACCAGCGCAACTTGTGTCGATGGCACATCCAATACGACGTCGACGAGCTGTCCCGGCCATAGCTCGCGCCTGCGGTTGTCGAACCTGGCACGCAGCCGAATCGTGCCGGTCGCAGGATCGGCGGCGTTGTCGATGAAAGTGAGATCGCCAGTGATCTGCGGCGATTGCGCTCCGACGGCAGTCGCCGTGACATGCAGTGACGCATGCGCACTGCTGATCGCCGCACGCACCGGCGCCAGTTGATCCTCTGGCAATGCGAAGCTGACGTCGACGTCGTCCAGCACATTCAATGTCGTGAGCGGCGTCTGCCCAGTCACATGAATGGTGTTGCCGACTTGCTGGGCGATGTGTCCGATCTTGCCGGCGACCGGCGCGGTGATCGTGGTGTAGCCCAGTTGCAGCCTCGCCGTGTCGAGCGAAGCTTTGTCCTGTTCGACCGTGGCAGCGGCGACATCCATCGATGTCTTGAGCTGCGTGTAGTCGTCCTGGGCGAGATAGTGCTGCGCCAGCAATGTCTCGCCATGATTTGCCTTGGAGCGGGCGTTCTCCAGCAAGGCTTCATCGCGAGCCAAGGTCGCTTGCGCCATGCGAAGTTGCAGCGCATAGAGTGCTGGATCGATCTGCAGCAGCTTCTGGCCCGCGGCCACTTCCTGCCCATCTTTGACGAACACCTGGGCGATCTGCCCATCCACTCGCGATTGCAGCGTGACGCTCCCGGTGGATTCGACGGTGCCCACGACATTGAACGTCGTAGGCAGGGTGCGCTGCTGCACCAGACTGGTGACGACCGGAATCGCCGGCGCAAGCCGAGAAACCTGCGCCGAGCTCCGCGAGCAACCGCTGGATGCCAGGCATATCGCGATAGCCAGCCACGCTGCCGACAGCTTCCGGTAACTCAAGTTCATGTCTGCCGCTCCGGGCGCCGCAAGTAGAAACTTCGAGTGTGGCGGTCCCAAGTCGTGCGGTACATGAACAAATGTTCAAGATCGCCGTTTACTTATACGATCTCGCCACCGCGCACGATCGCGATGCGGGCATTGCGGCCGATCCAGCAGGGCAGGACCATCCGCTGCATCATGAGATCTGAAACTCCATTCCATGGCATGGCCCGCATGTGGTCGCAGACAGAGCCGGCCACGCAGCATCACGCACCGCTACGGCCAATTGAGTCGTCAGGCGGACTGTGCGATCCTCTGCGCCATCGCATTTTCAAGGATCGAGGCGTGCCAAGCATCGCTGCAGTCCCACGACGGATAAACCTCTATTCGTCAGGTGGCACGAACCACCTCACTGCTGCCCACGATCCTCGGCAAACACACCCGTAGCTTTATGAAGGCACAAGAACGGAATCAACTGCTGCGGTCACTGCAGGGCCGCTTTGAGAAGCACATGCACCGCCACAAGGGTTTGGTGTGGGAAACGGTCCTCGTTAGGCTCGAAGCAAGTCCTACTGCACTTGTGTCGCTTGGCCAGATGGAGGCTTCGGGAGGTGAGCCAGACGTGATTGGCCAGGCTGGGGCCACCGGCCAATTCATCTACTGTGACTGCTCTCTCGAGAGCCCGCCGGGGCGCAGGAGCCTGTGCTATGACCGAGAGGCGTTGAACGCGCGAAAAGAAAACAAGCCCGAGGGTAGTGCTGTCGAGATGGCCCGCACGATGGGTATCGAGCTTCTCACAGAAGAACAGTACCGGGCACTACAGAAGTTCGGCGAGTTCGATACGAAGACCTCCAGTTGGATAGCGACGCCCGAAGACGTCCGCTCCCTCGGAGGCGCTCTCTTCTGCGATCGACGCTATGGCAATGTATTCGTCTATCACAACGGGGTGCAGTCCTACTACGCGGCGCGGGGCTTCCGTGGCCAGCTTCGCGTTTGAGCCGGCATTGCCACCGGCACGGGCCGCCATCAGTGCCGCCTAATCCTTCGCTCGAGCGGATCTCCTCCACCGCCATGCCGGTGGCGGCCGCTCAGCTCAAACGTTAAGTCTCAAGTACAAACATGGCTGCCGACTTTTTCTTCAGCAATCCAACATTCGAGGTTCCGCCACTCAAGGCTACTGCAGCGTTCAAGTGGTATCGGCTGAAGAACTCGGAGGTTCAGTACGCGATCGCGGCTGAAGAGCAGTACCTGAATTTCCACTTGTACATGTTGAGCAACCTGCGCCACACGCGGGCCGGTCACTTGCTCAATCCGCCCTATGCGTACGAGCTTGGCCTTTCTGTCCGCGCTGGCGCAGTCAAGGCCGCCGTTCTCATGGCTGCGTCAATCCTGGAGGCCGCACTGCGCGCCATCGCCGAAGCTCGTGCATATGAGCTGAACAAAGACCCTCGCCGCCGAACTTTTGGCAACGTCTTGCGCGCGTGGGAGCACGAAGGAAAGCCGCGCGGCGATGTCGCAGCCGTGTGGTCAGAGATCAAAGCAGTGCACGAGGTACGCAACTTCGTTCACCTTCACAAGGCCGCCGCCGAATCGGAGGCTGGGTGGGGTAGCGTGCTTGCCAGCGAAGAAGCCCTGCTCAACGGCGCACTCAAGGCCATCAATCATGTCGCTAGCATTGAGACCTAACCCTCCGCTCGAGCGGACAGCCAACGGCATAGCGCCCTGGCCGTTAGGCGGAACATGTACCACAGCG
>JAIBJL010000521.1 GCA_020029545.1 Gammaproteobacteria bacterium | reverse complement strand
CATCATCGCCCGGCCGATCGGAACCTGTTCCCACGCGCTCGCTGGTCGAGCGGGTCAGGCCCTTGCTGGCAGGCATTCGTGAGCGCGCCGTGGCCATCGGTGCTGGCTCTACGCCGATCTTTCTTCTTCATCGCGCAAGCATGGCGGCTTCAGCGAAAACGTCAACTGGTTTCGTGTCGGGTTAATATTCCATGCCGGGTTAATAATTGAGATACATCTCAGAAATCGGGGTGCACCGATCTGTACAAACGATCTGCGGCAAATAGGGGGAAATGCTATGACTCGTCATCGCTATGTTTTGCGTGCGGCTCAGCTTGGTAGCGCCGCCACGATCTTTTTGGTTTCGGGGCTGGTGCCGGTTCCCGTTCTGGCGCAAGACAAGGCTGGCGTAGGACTCGAGGAAGTTGTCGTCACCGCGCGAAAGCGGAACGAGCGCGCGTTCGACGTTCCAATCGCCATTTCGGCGCTGTCCAACAAGGATCTGGAGAAAGCCGGCGTCAACGATCTGCCCGGTATGGCGCGCCAGATTCCAGGCCTCAGAATCGCGCAGTCGGGCGTTCTGTTCGGCGGGAATATCACCTTGCGGGGTGTGTCCTCTGCGCCGACGACCGCATCGATCGAGCAGGCGGTCACCATCAATGTCGACGAGGTTCCCATAGGGTATGCGGGAATCCTCCGGCTCGGGTTATTCGATGTGGGCCAAGTCGAGGTTCTCAAAGGCCCGCAGGCGCTGTTCTTCGGCAAGAATTCGTCGGGCGGCATCATCTCGATCAAGTCCGCCGAGCCCACCCAGACGCCGGAGGCGACGATCCGCGCCGGCTATGAGAACAATGCGCGAGAGTGGCAGACCGAAGGCATGATTTCGGGTCCGATCACGTCCAAGGTTCAGGGGCGGCTGGCTTTTCAGTTCAGCGATATGGATGGCTGGCTGAGGAACACCGTGCCCTCGAATGCGCCTTCCTTGAATCTCGCAGGGTTTACTTACGAGCCGCAATTTCCCAGCCATACCCGGGCTCCTGCTACAACCGAGTCTCTGATGCGTGGAGCGTTGAACATTGAACCGAACGACCGCCTGACCATCAAGATCAGAGGGTCCTATGGCGCCACGCGCGTGGAGCAGTCACTCGCCGGGAACCAGCGCTTTTTTTGCCCCCTCGGCTATCCGCAGCCTATTTTCGTCGGTCAGGATTGCAAGCTCGACGATCGCGCGGACCAAGGGTATCTAGATCCGGCGTTTCATGCGCTCGATCCGCGCTTTCCGACGGATGGACTTCCGCTCACCCATCTCAGGCAGACCCTGGTCAGCGGAAATATTTCCTATGATCTGACGGACTCGCTCGCGCTCAGCTCAATCACCAGCTTTTACCGGCTCACTCAGGACGCCGCCGATCAAGTGTCGTTCGCGTCCATCCCGCTTATCGCATTTGCCGGCTCCAATTCGAAGAGAACCGTGACCGAGGAAGTCCGCCTCGCTTCGAAGAACACCGGCCCCTTCAACTGGATGGTCGGCGTTTTCTATGCCACCGACACATACAAGGAAAGCGAAGTGGTGGTCACCCCCGGTGCGCCCTCCACCAAGTATGTGATCTCGCCGAACCACACTTTCGTCATCGACGACGAAACCTACTCGCCCTTCGTCCAGGCGAGCTATGAAATCATCCCGAAAGTCACGCTATCGGGCGGCGTGCGCTATACGAACGAGGTCAAGGACCAAACTATCCCGGAATTTCCAAACGCGCGTTACGTCAGAAGGATCAGCTTCAACAATCGTTCTCCCGAAGCGACGCTTGCCTATCGGCCGACGGAGAATTGGAATGTTTATGCGTCCTATAAGGAGGGCTACAAAGCCGGCGGTTTCCAGGCGGAGCACGTTTCTATTCCGGCCGTGCTTGCGACGGACAGCGCTTTCGTCAACAACAGCTTCCGCGAAGAGCGGGTCAGCGGCTACGAGATTGGTGCCAAAACGCGTCAGTTGAATGGAATGCTGGAGATGAAGCTGGACGGATATTATTACAACTACAAGGCGCTTCAGTTGGGCCGGTTCGACCCTATTCTGATCACGACAATCATCGACAATGTCGGTGCCTCGACCACCAAGGGTATCGAGGCTGATTTAAAATACCTCACGCCTGTTACTGGTCTGAGCCTTTCGGGCGCAGCGGCCTTCAATATCTCGGAATTCGATTCGTTCCATCCGAGCTGCTACACCGGTCAGACGGTTGCTGAGGGCTGTGTCGGCGGGACCTCCGATGCTCACGGCCGCAGGCTACCGCAAGCGCCGGAGTGGACCGCCAATCTGGGGGCGGACTATGCGCATTCGCTCTCCTCTTCGGTCGACTTGCATCTGAACACCAGGGTTTCCTATACCGACGAGTATGAGATCTCAGCAGATCTCCTGCCGAATTCGAAGCAAGGCTCTTTTCTTATCTACGACGCCGGCGTTGCGTTTGCGGCTCCGAATGATCGGTGGGAAGTTGCCTTCCTAGGCCGGAACCTGACGAACCAATACTATGCCAACAGCGGCGGCGGCGCCCCGCTGACGGGCAGCAATGCTTTGGGTATCAAGAGCGACGTGTTTACCGGCAGCACCAATCGCGGCCGCGAGCTTTGGCTGCGGTTGACGTTCCGACCCTTTGCCTACTGACTCTGGTTGGATTCGCAGTCCCGTCCGCTTCATCGCGGATGGGACTGTATCGCGTCTTGTGCGAGTCGTCAGGCAACTGACAAATTCTCGTTGTCGGCAGCGGGCACACCTTGAGGCCCAGGGTAAAGGTTTGTCATGCCGGATCATTAGTGTCCCAACGTTAATCGAATAGATTCAGCTGATTACGCATCGGCGAAAAGTGGTGAGCGGAAGATGGCGCATCAACTGCGCAAAAACCAACTGGCCTTGATGCATCGAGTGACTCCGCGGCGAGAACCGCGGTCACGGTGCGCGAGGCCGTATCGATGTTCAAATCGAGACCAGAAAATTTCGTCACTTTCTGCATCACGTTCAACAACTTAAACCAGCCGTCCCGATCAACGTTGGGACACTGCTGAGTGCCGGTCGGATAGACCTGCAGCGTTACGAGCTGGTCGTCAGTCGACGTCGAACAAACCAGCTCGCAGCGCTTTCAGCGCCGCTTGATGCTTTGAGGGCACTTCTAATTTGCCCATCACGTTGCTCAGGTGAAAGTTGACGGTGCGCTCGGCGATG
>JAIBJL010000520.1 GCA_020029545.1 Gammaproteobacteria bacterium | reverse complement strand
CACCGACCAGCGCGGTGCCGATCAGAATCAGGAACGACAATGCCAGCATCTTGATCGTCGGATGACGGTCGACGAAATCGCTGATCGGCCCGGACAACACCATCATGATCAGCACCGCAACGACCACCGCGGCGATCATGACCTCCACATGATCGGCCATGCCGACCGCGGTAATCACCGAGTCGAGCGAGAAGACGATGTCGATGATCGCAATCTGGGTGATCACGCTGATGAAGCTCACACGTCCTCCCGCCGGTTTCGTCGCATCGCCCGCGCCCTCCAGGCCGTGATGAATTTCCATCGTACTCTTCGCCAGCAGGAACAAGCCGCCGATGATCAGTATCAGGTCCTTGCCGGAGATTTCCTGGCCGAGTACGGTGAACAACGGATGGGTGAGTCGCATCAGCCAGCTCAGCGACAACAGCAACAGGATGCGTGTGCCCATTGCGAGTGCCAGGCCGAAAATGCGCCCGCGCTTCTGCTGCTCCTTCGGCAATCGCCCGACCAGGATGGAAATGAAAATAATGTTGTCGATGCCAAGGACGATTTCGAGCGCCGTCAGCGTAGCGAACGCCAGCCACACCTGCGGGTCGGACCACATTTCCATCCATCAACTCCTAATCAGCGATTGATCGTGCGGTATCCGACCCGAAGCACGCCGGTGCCACCAACGGGCAACGGACGACGGGCAACGGCCAGAAGAAAACGATAGCGCAGCATGCGTGTTCATTTCTGACCGTAGCCTGTCGCCTGTCGCCTGTAGCCCGTCGCCTGCCAGTTCGAGCCGCGTTTCATGCCACAGATCGCATCAGTGCGCCGGTGGAATCTGCGATTTGTCGAAATCGGCCTTTGGTTCGTTGCGCGTTGCCCACAGTGACGCGAGCACGCCGACGATCAGGATGCCAACGATGACACTCAGTGAGATCAGATGCGAAATCTCGTAATGATGGTGCAGCATCATTTTGATGCCGACGAAGCCGAGAATGAACACCAGGCTGTAATTGAGGTACTTGAACATCATCATGAGACCGGCGATTGCAAAGTACAGCGAGCGCAGGCCGAGGATCGCGAAGGCATTCGACGTGAATACGATGAAGGGATCCTGCGTCACGGCGAAGATCGCTGGAATGGAATCGACAGCGAACACGACATCCGCAAAGTCGACCAGCAGCAGCGTCACGAACAATGGCGTCGCGGCGCGCGCGCCATCCACCATCGTAAAGAACTTCTCGCCGTCGAGGCGCTCGGTGATCGGATAGACGCGCCGCGCAATCCGCACCAGCACACTCTTGTCCGGATCGAACTGATCTTCGTTCGACTTGAGCATCTTCGCCGCGGAGAGCAGCAGAATCGCGCCGAACACGTAGAACATCCAGTCGAACGCATGAATGAGGGCGGCGCCCATGGCGATCATCGCACCGCGCAAGGCAATCGCGCCGACGATGCCCCAGAACAGCACGCGATACTGGAACTGTGCCGGGATCTTCATATAGGTGAAGATCACGGCAATCACGAAAATATTGTCGACCGACAACGACCATTCGAGCAGATAGCCCGTGATGTACTGCAATGCTGCTTCGGCACCGTTGGGTGCGCCCGTAGCCGGACTCCAGTCGAACCAGTGGTACTCGTAAACGCCATAGACCAGCGCGCTGAAAGACATCGCGACAGCAATCCACACAACCGTCCAACCGAGCGCCTGCCGCACCGACATCTCGCGCGATTCCCGATGCAGGACACTCAGGTCCAGCACCAGCACGCTGATGAAAATGACAAAGAACCCGGCCCAGACGATCCAATTCATCGTGACGAGCTCAGCGAAAAACAGACATGGTGCATAGGAAGTCGCAAGGATGGCGAATGGATCGCCAATGGCTCATGAACGAACTGTAATGTTCGATAGGATGCCTGAGTTTCATTGCCAGCGGAATGTGGTGCGGCAGAGATATCTACAGCGCGTCGCACCGAGCCCGCGCGACTATCGGCTTCAGCTCTGGCCGTAGTCCGTAGCCCGTTGCCCAGTTGCCATCGGCGCCCGCCGTCACGGCATCGCGTCGACTTCTCTCGATTCCTTCTCGATCTTCATCAGGTCGCGTGCACTGAGCTTCATGTCCAGCGCCAGCGCACCAGCCACGTAGATCGACGAATAGGTACCCACGAGAATGCCGATCGTGAGTGCCGTGGAGAAGCCACGCAGTGTTTCGCCGCCTTCGACCAGAAGCACACCGACCGTCAGCAACGTCGCACCGCTGGTGATGATGGTTCGGGACAGCGTCTGATTGATCGACGCGTCCATGATCTGTTCCGGCGTTGCCTTGCGCTGGCTGTGGAAATTCTCACGCACGCGATCGAACACCACGACCGTATCGTTCAACGAGTAACCGATGACGGCCAGAATCGCCGCCAGCACCGCCAGGTCGAACGGAATCTGAGTGACCGCAAAGAACCCGAGAATCAGCAACGGATCGTGCAGCGTCGCGATGACGGCGCTCACGCCCATTTTCCATTGAAAGCGGAACCAGGTGTAGATGCCGATCAGCACGAACGTGAACAGCACCGCAAGCCCCCCCTGATTGGTCAGTTCCTCACCCACCTGCGGACCGACCACTTCGGCGCGCCGCAACTCGACTTCCGGCGTCACGGTCTTCAATGCCGCAGTCACTTCGGCACTCACCGCATTGACGTCCGCCCCGCCGTGCGGCAGCAGCCGTACCATGATGCTGCGATCGTCGCCGAAGTGCTGAACCTGCGCCTCATAACCCTTGCTGGACAGCGTCGAGCGAATCTCTTCGATATTGGCGGGCTTGGGATAAGCGAATTCGAGGACCACACCGCCGGTGAAGTCGATACCGAGATTCAAGCCGTGCCAGAAGAGCAGCACAATCGAGGCGATGATCGCGGTAATCGAGACGCCGTACCACATGCGCCGCGTGTGCATGAACGGATACGTGGTGACCTTGTGAAAAAATTCCATGAACGTTCCCGTGCGGTTTCAGTTGTCCATCGCGCTGCGTCCGACCTACATGGATGTAGGAAGTACCGAGCTGTGTCGGGAACGCAGCCGGCCGACCCCGAGCCATGAAACGTACCTTATCGAGTGCCACCCCAGGCACAGGGATGTGCCCGCCGCGTACGCGGCGAGCGATGCGGGAAAAGTCGCGCCTTTTCCCGTCATCGCCACAGCGCGAGTGGCAGGATGCCCG
>JAIBJL010000199.1 GCA_020029545.1 Gammaproteobacteria bacterium | reverse complement strand
CGGACAGTTGTCGTTGCCGTTCGCGGTGATCGCATCCGGCATCGGCATCGCGGTGCTGCTCGCCATTGTAAGCGGTTTGCCGCCCGCGCTGCGCGCGCGGCGGCTCAACGTCGTGGACGCACTGGCAGGACGCTGAACCATGCGGCCACAGCATTCCGGAACGGCGCCCCTGCGTACGCTCGATCAAATCGTTGCAGTAACGTACTTCAGTCTCAGGAGCTTGCCGCAGCGTCTGGGCGCTTCTGCGGTGATCGTGGTGGGCATCGCCGGCGTGGTCTGCGTGCTCGTATCGGTGCTGGCGATGTCTGCGGGGATGATACAGACCTTGGGCAGTTCCGGCCGCGACGACCGCGCCATCGTCTTGCGCAATGGCTCGGCTGCCGAAATCGGCAGCATTCTGCTACCTGGCGCAGTGCACGCCATCATGGATGCGCCGGGCATCAAGCGCAACCGCCGTGCGCCGCTGGTTTGCAGCGAAGTGCTGCGCCTGGTTCCGCTGCGTAAGCAAGCCGATGGCAGCGAAGCTTCCGGCATCATCCGCGGCGTCGGCAGAAATTGGCGCAGCGTGCGCTCCGAGATCCAGATGCTGTCGGGGCGTGCGTTCAATCCTGCCAGGCACGAAGTCATCGTGGGCAGAGGGGCGCAGAAGCTTTTCAGAGGCTTGCAGGTCGGCAGTCGCATAAGCACTCGCACCGCGACATGGACTGTCGTGGGCGTATTCACCGCCAACGGCGACTCGCATGAATCGGAACTGCTCACCGATGCCGACACGCTGATCTCCGCTTCCGGTGGGCATCCTTACAGCAGCAGCGTCACCGCGGTTCTCGAATCGCCGGATGCTTTCGCATCCTTCAGCAAGGCGCTGGCAACCAATCCGGCGCTGTCCGTGGACGTCATGCGTGAGCGCGACTATTACGCGCGGCAATCGAGAACCCTCGCCCGCCTGTTGTCATGGGTAGCCTATGTTGTCGGCGGCATCATGGCCGTAGGCGCCTTCTTCGGCGCGTTGAACGCAATGTATTCGGCGGTCAGCACGCGAGCCCGGGAAATCGCAACCTTGCAAGCCCTCGGTTTCGAAGCGCCTGCAACCATCACCGCAATTCTGTTCGAGTCGTTCTTGCTCGCTCTGTTGGGGGGGTTGATCGGTGCGTTCGTGGCCTGGATGTTCTTCAACGGCAATACGGTGAGCACCGGCAGCGGAGCGTACGGCAGTCTCGTCTTCGATCTGAGCGTCAGTCCGAGCCTCGTCGCGCTCGGCGTCTCATTGGCGTGCGCGATCGGTTTGATCGGCGGCGTATTGCCTGCATTGCGCGCGGCCCGCTTGCCCCTGGCCACCGCCTTGCGGGCGCTCTGATGGATATGCGTTACCGCATGGAAACGGCTCGGACGGCTGCGGCCCGAATCGCCTATGACTCCAGCAGCGCGGCTCTCTATACGCCCGAGGTTCATGACACGGTCTTCCAGCAACAGGCGTCTTATTCGCCGCTGCAGATCGGTGTCGAGGGAGCACGCCTTGCCTATTATCGCGCCGAAGAGTCGGCCGCAGAGTATCAGCGGTTAGCACGTGCACTCGCCCGCATCGGCTTCGAGCCACCCACGCTGATCAACGACGCTACGACGGGTGCGGAGCTTTTTGCATCTTGGCGCAGCATCGACAGCATCGCCCTAGTTGCGTTTCGGGGCACGAGGTTGGACGACGTGGCCGATCTCGGCACCAATATCAATGTGGCTGCCGCGATGTGGTCCGAAAGCGCCGGCTTGGTCCATTGCGGTTTTGCAGCGGCCGCGCGGGCGGTCCTGCCGCAACTCACGCACTGGATCAAAACGCAGGCCGTGCATGCACGAAAGATTATTTTCACGGGTCACAGCCTCGGTGCGGCCGTGGCCACGCTCGCAAGTTCGGTGCTACGTCCCACGCTGCTGGTGTCGCTCGGCTCGCCGCGCGTCGGCAATCGAACCTTTTTCAACTCGTTGTCAACGGTTCGCACCTGCCGCCTCGTGAATTGTTGCGATGTGGTGACAGAGACGCCGCCGGAACTGTCGCTTTACACCCATGTGCATGAGCCGATGTACATCACGCGCGAGGGCATCGCGCTGCCAGACGTCGACGTCGACGTCAAAGCGATCGCACGCGATCGGTTGCGCGCGCGCTTTGATTATCTCAAGAACGAATCGTTACGGCCCGGCGCCGTACCGGTGCGCGATTTGGCCGATCACTCTCCCATCAACTACGTGCGCGCGTTCTTTCCCTGAAAGCAGCGCACAGACTTAACGGGGACACATCGCCCCCGAAGGAATATACCCATGAAGATCCGCGCAGCAGTACTCCACAACGTAGGCGCCGCTCGTCCTTATGCGCAGTCACGCCCGCTTTCCGTCGAAGAAATCGATCTCGAAGGGCCGGGCAACGATGAAGTGCTCGTCAGGATCGCGGCCGCAGGCCTGTGTCATTCCGACTTGTCGGTGATCAACGGCGATCGGCCGCGACCGGTACCCATGGCGCTGGGACACGAGGCTGTCGGAATCGTCGAAGAACTCGGTTCCGAAGTACGCGATCTCGCAGTAGGCGATCACGTGGTCATAGTGTTCGTACCGAGCTGCGGTCACTGCATGCCCTGCGCCGAAGGCCGGCCTGCGCTTTGCGACGGGCGTGGGTGCGGTCGTCAACACGGCGAAGGTACCGGCGGGCGCGACAGTCGCGGTGATCGGCTTGGGCGGGGTCGGGCTAGCCGCCTTGCTCGGTGCGATTGCGGTGGGCGCAGCGCGTGTCATCGCCATCGGCCGCAACAGCGCGCGCCTCGCTTTTGCACAGTCGTTGGGAGCGACGGACGTGTTCCGCTGCGAAAGCGCAACCACCGGTGAAGAAGTGAGAGCCGCAACGGGCGGCGGCGTCGACTATGCATTCGAATTCGCCGGCTCCGTCTCCGCCATGCAACTCGCCTACAAGATCACCCGCCGCGGCGGAACCACGGTGATTGGAGGGCTGCCGCCGCCCTCGGCTTCCTTCAGTTGCACACAGGTTGGATTGGTTGCGGAGGAACGCACCATCAAAGGCAGCTACATCGGTACTTGCGTCCCCAGTCGCGACGTACCGCGGTATCTCTCTCTGTATCGAACGGGTCGCATGCCTATCGATCGTTTGCTGACCCATCGGCTGAAGTTGGATCAAATCAACAGCGGCTTCGATGAGCTGCACGAGGGACGAGCCATTCGACAAGTGGTGATGTTTTCATGAGCAGCCCTATGACCGAAGCGGCGCCGTCGGAGTCGGACGCGCAAAGCGAGCCGGCTATCCCGGCAGCGCGCGGGATCGAGCCCTTTCTCCAGCAATGCCAGGACTTGCTGACCCTGTTCGCTCAATCGATGACGGGCAGTGCGATCCCAGCCGCGTCGGTCGCGAAATTTCTCGATTGGAGCGCGCAGTACGATCCCCAGTCGATGCCGGCGCTTGCCGCCAAATGGGGCTTCTCCCCGGGGCTGTATGCACTCGGCGGCAAACTCTTGCCGAGCACGCCGGAACAAGACGTCTTGCTGTCCGCACTACGGCGCGTGTTTGCCGGCGCCTGGGATGCCTGCCAGTGCGGCGATGCGCTGCGCTTTACCGACGCCATCAAGGAATACGAAACAGCCCAGCAGGCCATGCGCGATATCAATGCACAGCTGTCGCAGCGAATGCAGCACGTTCTGCACCAAGCGCAGGCGCGTTTCGCCGAAGAGATCAAAGCAGCGCAGGCAGCGGATGGCGCATTCAAGGATGTCTTTCAACTTGCGAACGCGTGGCAGGCGAGCCTCGGTCCGGTCGCGCATGACGAGCTGCAATCGGAGCAATGCGCGGCGTTGTTCGCAACGGCGATGCAAAGCCAGTCGCGGCTGCGAGTTGCGCACAACCGCATCGTCGAACTGGTCAGCGAAGCGCTAAACGTGCCCACGCGCGCCGAAGTCGACGAAGCCTATCGACTGATTCACCAGTTGCGGCGCGAAGTCAGAAGTTTGCACAAACGGATCGAGGAGACGTTGCAATGAACGCGATTCCCGTGGATGCGCGCGAAGCTGCGCCGCAGAGCGCAAGTGCGTTTAGCAAATGGGAGCAGGGCCTTGCGCTGCTGGCCGACGTGGAGGAGGACGACATCGATATCGCGCTCACTCCGAAGGATGTCGTCTTCCAGCGTGACTCGATGACTTTGTACCGCTATCGGCCGCTCGTAGAGAGTCCGCTGCGTACCCCGCTGCTCATCACGTATGCCATGTTCGGGCGCTACACGATGATCGATCTCGAAGAACAACGCTCGATGGTGCAGAAGCTGCTGTCGCGCGGGCTGGATGTCTACGTGATCGATTGGGGTATACCGAAGCGCGCCGCGCGCTGGCTCGACACGAACGATTTCGTCAATGGCTACCTGGACGAATGCGTGGACATCGTGCGCGCACGCAGCCATGTCGAGTCCATCCATCTGCTGGGGATTTGTCAGGGTGGCGTGTTCTCGCTCTGCCATGCCGCGCTCCATCCGCACAAGATCAAGGGTCTCGTCCTGATCGTGACGCCGGTCGATTTCCATGCGGATCTCGATCAGCCGCAAACGGCCACCGGGTACATGAATCGATGGGCGCGTGCCGCCCGCGACGAAGACATCGATCTGTTCACCGAGGCTTGGGGTCTGGTACCCAAGTCCGTCGTGGCGACGACCTTCATGATGATGAGTCCGGTGGAGCATGCCTTCAAATACGGCCCGGCACTCGCCGCGATCGTGGATGACGCCGACAAGCTCAAGAGCTATTTGCGCATGGAGCGCTGGATCGCCGACCGGCCGGAGTGTCCGGGGGAACTGATGCGCGAGTGGTTGCGCGACTTCTACAAACACAACCTGCTGGTGAAGAACGAGGTCGTGCTGGGCGGCAGGCGCGTGGATCTCGGTAACGTCAACGCACCGATTCTCAATGTGTTCGCCGCCGCAGATGCGATCGTGCCACCGTCGTGCAGCCGCGGACTCGCGGGCCGCACGGGTTCGAGCGACTACCGCGAGTTGGTGGTGCCGGGCGGACACATCGGCGCGTTCGTAGGCAGCCGAGCGCAAGCATTGCTGGGGCCGACGATAGCCGACTGGGTTCGGGCCCGATCGTCCGCGCCCTCGCAGTGACGGACGTCAGGCGACTGCAAGCGCAGTTGTCGCACTTCGATTCGAAAGATAGAACGGTCTCACGACAACGACTTACCGGAGGTTTCAAGAGCACAACCACCGCCGTGTTCGACTTTGCAAAGGAACGGAGGTCTGCGTACGAGTTCGTTACGCCAACCTTCGAACCAGCTTACAGATTCAACGAACCGAAGTGATAACGGTCATCAACCATTAGGGACAATCGCATGTTGCAATCGCTCATACGCCGCTTTTTTCGCATGGCTATTCCGGCTTGCTCGCTGCTCGGCAGCTGGCCGGGTGTCGCAGGGGCCAGCCCGATACCGTATCCAACATTCAACCCGACTCCGTATCCGACATCCAACCCGACTCCGCAGGACCCGCGCGTGGACGCCGCGGCGCGAACCGCCGCAACGAATTCATCGTGTTCGGCAGCGATGCCGTTCTATTGGGAGGTGGGCGATCGCAACGGCAAGCTTGCGTTCGGCACCGCCGGGGGATCGTCGCCCACCGCAACGACGCAGATGCTGGTCGACTCGGCCAGCAAATGGATATTTGGTGCCTACGTGGTCCAGTTGCGCAATGGACAGCTCACGAAAGACGATATTGCAGCGCTCACGATGCGCGCCGGATACACGAACACGGCCTACGACATCTTTGCGCGCAGCAGCTGCATTCTTCCCATTCGCATACTGCAGGACGTGCAAACGGTGCATCAGTGTTTCACTGCTGCCAATCGAGTCGGAGGCCACAACGACGACTACAACAGTCTTGCTGTCAACAAGTTCTATTACAACGGCGGCCATTTGCAGTGGCTCGCCGATAAGAAGCTCAAGCTGGGCAGCAAAAACAACGCCTCGCTGAAAACGGCGATTGCCCAGCAGGTCGGCACGGATTTCTCGTTCACCTATGACTCGCCACAGGTTGCCGACGGCGTCAAGACGACGGCCAAAGACTACGCCATCTTCTTGCGCAAGATATTGGACAGGCAATTGCTTATCTACGATTTCCTGGGCGAGCATTCGATCTGCACCAATCCGCGGTCGTGCCCTGATGCCATCTATCGGCCTATCACTTCGGACCTGAACTATCACTATTCCGTGGGACACTTCGTGGAAGACGATACGTCGCAGGATGGCGCTTTCGCCAGCCCTGGTTGGCGTGGGTTCTATCCTTGGATCGATGCCACGAAGACCTACTACGGAATCGTGGCGCGGGACATCGATGCCTCCGACGGTTATGGCGTTACCGACTCCGTGTACTGCGGATCGGCTATTCGTAAGGCGTGGGCGACGGGCACCGTGCAATAACTCGCGCCGGATTCCCGTCTCACGACGGCCCTGGTTTGCCGCGCCTGTTGCGAGTTCGTCGCGAGCTTGTCGGCAAATCAGGGTCCTTCGGCGATCACAAGGAAAGAACCCCTCACGATGCGAAGGCAACTGCAACGCTTGATGATGGCGCCGCTCGCCGCTCTGTGCGCGAGCTGCATGGTCGGGCCCAACTATCAAGCTCCCGCGCCGCCCGCGGTATCAGGCTACACATACGAACCTCCGGCGCAGCAAACGGAATCCACGCCGATTGCCGGAGGCGAATCGCAACGGCTCGTGTCCGGCGCCGATGTCCGCGCGCAGTGGTGGACGCTCTTCAAATGTCCGGAGCTCGACGAACTGATCGCAGCTGCGCTCGCGAATCACCCGAGTTTGCAGGCGGCGCAGGCGGCCTTGCGCCAGGCGCAGGAGAATTTCAATGCGGAGCACGGCCAGTTGCTCGTTCCGTCGACCGGTCTCGGCGCGTCCGCCTCACGGCAGCGGGACAGCGGCGCCGAATCGGGCGCGTACACCGTACTGCCGTTCACATACAACGTATTCACGGCGTCGCTCAATCTATCGTACGTGCTCGATCTGTTCGGCAAAGAGCGGCGCAACCTCGAAGCGCTCGCTGCAGAGGTCGACTATCAACGCTTTCAGGTAGAGGCCACCTACCTTGCGCTCACATCCAATGTCGTCATTACCGTAATCGCCGCAGCAGCGTCCAGCGAGCAAATAGCGGCGGCCGACGACATCATCGCGGCATCGCAGGCGCAGCTCGAACTGGTCGAGCGTCAGTTTGCGCTCGGCAGCGCATCCAGGGCGGACGTGCTCGCGGCGCGGGCCGATGCGGCCGCCACGCAGGCGTTGCTGCCACCGCTCGAGCAACATCGGCTCCAGCAGCAACATCAGCTTGCGGCGCTCACGGGCCGCTATCCGGGCGAAGTCGCGCCGCCGAACCTGCAGCTGGCGAAACTCGCATTGCCTGGGGAGTTGCCCCTGAGTCTGCCCTCCGAGTTCATCAAGCAGCGCCCCGACATTCGCGCCCAGGAAGCACTGCTGCATGCAGCAAATGCGCGCATCGGCGTTGCAACCGCAGACTTGTTTCCGCGGCTCGACATCAGCGGCGGTTACGGCAGCAAGTCGGGAACGACTGCGGCGCTGTTCGATGGCATCGCGAATTCTTGGCAAGCCGCCGCCGGTATCAGCATGCCGTTGGTCGAAGGAGGCAGCCTGCGCGCGCGACGTCGCGCCGCCATTGCCGCGCACGACGAAGCCGTGGCCCTCTACAGACAAACCGTGCTGCAAGCGTTCGCCGACGTGGCGGATACGCTCACCGCTCTGCAGACGGATGCGCGCGCGATGAAGATTCAATATGCAGCATTGCAGGCGGCGCAGCAGAGTCTCGACATCACGCGTCGTCAATATGAGACCGGCGCCGCGACATTGTCCATGTATCTGCTGATTCAACGGCAATATCAGGAGGCGCGCATGAACTATGCGCAAGTCCTTGCAAACCGCCATCAAGACACGGCTGCCTTGTTTCAATCGCTGGGCGGCGGCTGGTGGAATCGGACTGAATAGACGGCGGTTCGCTGAACGATCGGAGGCATTGCGATGGAAAGAGGAACGGCGCGGCCGCGGTTACGTACCGTGGCCCAGACGGAAGATCGGGCGGTGTTGCTGGATCAACTGCGCCTGCATCAGGACGACTCCGAGCCGCCGCCTGGCGCTCCAGTCACGACCAAAAAGCCCTTGTTGTTCGTTGCGCTTGCCGGGGCGGCGCTGGCGCTTGCAGCGGGGGGCTGGTATGCACTCGGTTCGAGCCGCGCGCCTGCGACGCCGGCTGCCGTCACTGAGCCGGTCGAAGCAGCCGAGCCAGCGCAGCCCGCGACTGCCGACGGCGCAGCGGCGGATGCGTCGCGGCTGGACGCTTCCGGTTACGTCGTGGCGCGCCGCCAGGCCACCGTCTCCGCCAAGGTCACCGGCAGAGTGGCCGAGGTGCTGATCGAAGAAGGCCAGCATGTCGGGGAAGGACAAGTCATCGCGCGCCTGGACGGCTCGAACTATCGCGCCTCTCTTGCGCAAAGCAACGCACAGCTCGCTCAAGCCATCGCCAATCTGGATGCAGCGCAGACGGCCTTGACCGATCAGGAGCCGACCTATGCTCGCAGCCGGCAGCAATATAACGAAGGGCTCATCAGTGCGCAGGCATTCGAGTCGGCGACGGCCTCCTACAATCATGCGAAGAGCAGTCTCAACATCGCCCATGAGTCCGTCAAGCTCGCACGCGCGGGCGTGACCTACGCGCAGCAGATGCTCGATGACACCGTCGTACGCGCCCCATTTGCCGGCGTCGTGACGGTAAAGGCGGCACAGCCTGGCGAGATGGTGTCACCGCTCTCGGCGGGCGGCGGCTTCGTGCGCACCGGCATCGGCACCATCGTGGATATGGACTCGCTGGAAGCGGAAGTCGACGTGAGCGAAAGCTTCATCAGCCGGGTTCAGGCTCGGCAGCCGGTGTCCATCGTCTTGAATTCGTACCCCGATTGGCAGATTCCCGGTGAGGTCATTGCCGTCATTCCAGCTGCGGATCGAGCCAAGGCGACCGTGCGCGTGCGCATCGGATTTAGGATCAAGGACACGCGCATCCTTCCGGACATGGGCGCGCGCGTGTCCTTTCTAGGTGGCTAGCGACAGCCGTCAGTCGTCCGGCTGTAGTGCCCGGCTGTAATGCCCGGCTGTAATGTCTGGAGCCGTTGTAGCCATCGGCTTTGAAGCAAAGGGACTTGAGTATGTTCGCATCTCGAACGACGACCTTACGTGACAAGAAAAGCACAACGCCTGAATCAGCCGTCGTCCCGCGCGTGACTCGGCTTCGGGCGACGCGCTCGAATGCAGCAGCCGCAACGGCGGCTGCGCAGCGTCTGCAACGCATCGTCTCCTGGACCCTGTTTCCGGCCACACTGAGCGCCGCGCTGGCCGCCGCGCTCTTCGTCATCCATCGGCGCCTGGCGTTGGAGTGGATCACGTTGGCCATTCCCTTCGCCATTCTGGCGTGGGTTGCGATCATGGAACGTGCGATGCCCTACGAGCGCAGTTGGAACCGTTCGAGAGGCGATCTGCGTGCAGATGTGTCGTCGCTGCTCATCGTGGCCGGCGGACTCGAATCGGCAATCGGCATCGTGTATCCGGGCATTGCCGCCACAGCGTACAGCCATCTGGTCGCAAGCGGCCTGGAGCGCTCCGCGTTCCCATCGCACTGGCCTCTGCTGCTGCAGGCCGCGTTGCTGGTTCTGCTCGCGGACTTGGGCAAGTATTGGTTTCACCGCTTCGGGCACGAGACGGACCTGGGCTGGCGGCTGCACTCGGTGCATCACTCCGTTAAACGCGTGTACTGGCTCAACGGCTTTCGCCTGCATCCGCTCTATCACCTGATCAACTTCATCGTCGCGATCCTGCCGTGGGTCTGTCTCGGTGCGCAACCGCAAGCGGTCGCGCTGTACACAGTGATCCTTGCGATCTCCGCCGCTTACCAGCACGCCAATATCGACATGCGTCATGGCGTGCTGAACTATGTCTTCAATACCAACGAGCTGCATCGCTGGCATCACTCGCGCCAGCTCGCCGAGAGCAACGCGAACTACGGCGCGGTCATCCTGTTGTGGGATCTCCTGTTCGGCACGTACCGCAGGCCGAATCGAGGCCACCCGGTCGAGTTGGGCATGGCGGACGAAGCCACCTACCCCATGAACTCCTACCTGAAGCAGCTGCTCGTGCCGTTCCGCTGGCAACGCATGATCGGTCGAATCGCTCGACAGGCGCCACCTGACGGGCTCGCATCCTGAGGGACGATGGCGGCGCGCACTTACCACTTGCACGAACGATCACTGGATTTTCAGGGATAGCTCTATGGACAGCACGGCGAGCAGCATTTCGACGAGCGGCAGTGCGCTGCCAGCCATCGAATTCAAACGAACCATCCCGCGCGAGCTGACGCACAAGCGCCGCATCGAGAATGTGTACCTGACGGCGCTGGATCGCCTCTCCGACAGCGAGTTCGTCTGCGGCGCATTCGTGCCGCACTCGAACGCCTACTTGAATGCCATGCGTGCGTATCCGAACGACGTCATGCTGAGCGTCCTGGAAGTCGGGCGCCAGATGGCCATTGCGCTATGCCACGAATATCTGTCGGTCGAACGTGGCAGCGTCTTCATCATGAACACGATGCAGTTCGAGATCGCTCCGGCGTTCCACACGCTGGATTGGATTCGCAACGACACGTTGCTGGGGCGCATGGCGATTCCCCACCGGGCACACGACGCCGACGGCAACCTGCGCTCCGCGTTCGGCAGCATCGTTTTCTTCGCGGACGACGTCATGGTGTTCAAGCAGTCCTCCGACTGGGCGATCTGGCCGCTCGATCACTATCGACGCTTCCGTCGGATCATCCGGGAAAAGAATGCCCGCAATCCAAAACCCGTGGGGGAATACGTTCCGCCGTTCGCCGGGTTCAAGATGAACTCCAGCGCACTGTCCAAGGCCTCCGTATTGAGCGATGTGTTGTGGGCGGGATTCGGCAACACGAGCTTCGCCGCGAGCCTGCAGGTTGACACGACGGACGCGTTCTTCTTCGATCACGACAACGATCACGTGCCTGGCATGCTGGTCCTCGAAGGCATGCGCGAGTTCGCCGTCGATATCGCCAGCCGCTTCCCCACGTTTTGCAACGAGTTGCCCAAGATCACCGCCCTCACGCTCTCGTTCAAGAACTTTGCCGAGCTGGACTACGGCGTCGAACTGCTCGCGCAGGTCGTGGACCAGGGCCGGCCGGAGAACGAACGCAGGCTGCACGTACACGTCGACACCCGCCAGTTCGGCAGGCCGGTCGCTCACGGCAGCTTCGTGCTCGAATGAGGCGGCGAGCATGACGAGCAGCCACCGCGGTTCGAAATCGGCCATGGTTCTCGCGCTGACGGGCATCGCCGCGACGATCGCGGTGAGCGCTTACCAGATCGGCGCGACGCAGGA
>JAIBJL010000519.1 GCA_020029545.1 Gammaproteobacteria bacterium | reverse complement strand
CATCATCGCCGCTCTCGCATGGTACGGATATGTTAGGTACGAGGCCGCCGCTCATCGAGCGTCGCTTCAGTCGGCGTCGTCATCGCCCGTTGAGGATGCTTCCGCAAGTGATCCAGACAGGGCATCACCATTTCAAATGCGACGGACGAACACATTGCTCTCAGATGACATCCTGCGCCGAGGCGACGTACTTCGTCGAGCATTGCCCCGGTACCGAGATGGATGGCAACAATGATGGCGTTCCGTGTGAGAAGCAGTGGTGCAAGTAGCAGAGAAAAGGTCTAACAGCCATTCCAGCGGATCGGAGAGTGACGATGCGGGAACCGATTGACGGTGATCGGGGACATTCCTCAATGCAGACCGACGGCAATTCACATGCGCACGAAGACGCGCATGATCTCGATGTTGACGGTTCCATAGCGGAACTTTACTGCGCCTCGATCCTGCGCAGCGCGTCGGCCGCAGCGAGGAGGGGGATGCCCTGATAGGCATTGAGATCGAGCAGATCGAAGTCACGAGTGACGATGAGATCGGCGCGTGCTGCTACGGCGCAAGCGAGCACATGGTCATCATCGGGGTCGCGACTGACCGGTGCCGGCAAGGGTTGAGGTTCGATGATGTGAGCAAGCCGCCTGTAATCCTGCACGAGGTCGGCGGCGGAGAGCGCTGCCAGCTGTATCCGCTGGACGAACTTGTCGCGGGCGATGACTTCGGCAAGCTCCGCCAGCAGGATGATGCTGGTGCAGAGTGTGAGGGAACGTTCGCGCGCCAGGTCAATCAGGCGACGCGGCGGACCGCCCCAGAGCAGCCCTGACAAAGCGGTGTTGGTGTCAGCGACGATACGCATGTGCGCCATCGGCTGTTACATCATCATCGTCGTTGTGCGCGTTCGCGCCGAGCCGCATCAATCTCAGACTGCACTTCCTCCGCGCTGAGCGGCGGCAGGTTCAACGCGTCGAGCTTCTTGAACGCTTTGCCGAGCCGCTGGGCGGCTTCATCGCGAGCGCGTTCCTCGCGGGTCTTGAGAAAATCGACAAAGTCCTCGACCTCGGCGCGCTCTTGCGGCGGCAGGCTCTTCAGCTTCTCGATCAGCACTTGATCATCGCGCGCGCTCATTGCCTTAACCTACTCGGTGTTGAGTATCCCGTGTCGCCTGGTGCCATATTAAGGCCGGCAGTTCGTCGCCGCTACCCCGAAGCGGAAACTGACAAGCCGGATGGCCGGTCGGGGTAGAAAATCCGAGCGATAGAGGTGCGCGAGCGCGCGTGGCGCGATTGTTTGCCTACGAGCGGATGACCGCGTGGCTGCGCGGCTACTTGTAACTGGCGTAGCTTTTCTCTTCGACGATGCGCGAACCGAGCTTGGTGTTGATGGTGCGCTTCACCGCAGCGCGTTCGTCGTTGGTGACGTAGACGGCGCGGGCCAATTCGATGAATTCCTGATCGAATTGACGAGCGCGCTCCTTGTCGCGGATGCGATCCTCGATATCCCATAGTGCGCTGTTGATGCGTTTGAGATCGGCCCACTCGGCATCGATGCTTACCGCGCCATTGGCTGCGGCGTGTGCGGATTTTCGCCAGGTTGTATCGAGCAGCGACAATTCGGTTCGCACGTTGGCGATTTTCGCCGGATCGCTCATGCGCTCGGACTTGATCTGCAGGATGGTGATCTTGTCGATCAGCTCGCCGGGCGAAATGGGAACGAGAATGTCGGTGGTCATGGCAGCAAGGTTGCTCAACAAGGGCAACAAGGGTTACCGACTGCTGTGCTGTCGTCAACTTCTATGTGGCCGGGATTGTTGTCCCGACAGCATCGCCGCTTCCACTCCCTGGTGGGTAGGGTAAGAACCGCAGACTTGGTCAGTTGGTCAGAGCCGCGAAGACGCGGCCGGTAAGAACCGCGGACGCGGCTGGCAAGCTGGCCAGAAAAGAATCTTCATCTGACCAGCCGCGCCAGCGGTTCTTCCCAGCTGACCGGCCGCGTCTTCGCGGCTCTGACCAGCGAGCCTGCTTTCGGTTTCGCTACAGCCGTTACGGCTTGACCGGTCCCCAATACCCGAGCCGCATGCGCATTTGCAGCTTGCGGCCGATGTTCCAGGGCTTCCGGTGCAGCTCGGCCAGACCCTTGTCGGCGATGAAGCGCTCGACCGCATCGAGAATTCGTTCGCTGGAATGGCCATCGCGTTGCGTGTGGATCGCGCGCGCGTAACGCTCCAGGCGGCCCATGAGCTGAGGCGGGCGCGACAGGGCGAGTTCGATGGCGGCCTCTAGCTTTTCGGGCTCCGTCACATTGATCAGATGCGGCGCCGGTTCGGTGCTGCCGTTGCGGAAGGTCACGACCGGTCGTACTTGCGTCATGAACTCCATCATGATGGAAGACGTGTCGCAAACCATGACGTCGCCCGTCTTCAGGAAGGGAATGACATCCTTGGTGTTCACATAGCGCACATAGTCGCTTTCGAGCTCGCGCCACCGTCGCGTGATCTGCGAATCAAGTTTCGGATGCAGGGTAATCAACCAGCGCCAGCGCCCCGATTTTGCAATCTCGCGCACGGTGTCGACGAGGTAAGGCGCACTCGTCAGTCGGCGCGTGAATGTCGACGCATACAACACGACGGGGCGATCACGTTCCACTTCCAGCGGTCGAACATCCGGATCGAACAGCGGATCGAGTTTGGGCCAGCCGGTTTCGATCACCTTGAAATGGCCCATGCGATCCGACAGACGGGAGTACTCGGGCGTGTCGTACTGACCGAGCGTGCAGTAAATATCGAACAGGCCGCGGATGGAGAAGGTATTTTCCTTGCCCGAGACCGCAAAACCGTGTCCGACATGAACTTTCACGCCTGGAAAAAAATGCGGCACCCAGTTGCCGGGAATAAACACGGCGTCGGGATTGAAGCGACGCACGGCCGCCGTATCCGGCAGCAACACTTCATCGGTGCCGAGATATTGGGCGCCATCGCCATGGAAGAACCACGCGGCTTCGCCGCCACGCTTGCGGATCGCGGCCTGCAGCGGACGAAGAATGGGGAGTGCGTAGGGCAGGTTGCCCAGCAGCAGATAACGGCGCATGCGCTAGTACGAAAGTGAGTAGTGAGTAGTGAGGAATGGCACTAAGTTAAGGTTTGTCATTCCCGCGCAGGCGGGAATCCAGTCGGAAAAGGCAGCATTTTTGTCCTGGGTTCCCGCCTGCGCGGGAATGAC
>JAIBJL010000198.1 GCA_020029545.1 Gammaproteobacteria bacterium | reverse complement strand
TCCTGATCCCGACACGCCGGTCACGACAGTGAACTTGTTGCGCGGCAGAGCGACGTCGATGTTCTTGAGATTGTGCTCGCGGGCGCCGTGAATGCTGATCGACTCGGACGCCACGGGGGCGCGGGACCTGGGGCCTCGGGCCTGGGCAGGAACCGAATCGGGAACCACTGCTGATTTCTTGCCCAGGCCCCATGCCCCAAGCCCCATCGCCTTTTCATAGTCGCGCAATGCTTTGCCGGTGTGCGAGGTCGGGTGCGAGCGAACCTGAGCCGGCGTGCCCGCGCAGACGATATTGCCGCCCTCCGCGCCACCTTCCGGCCCGAGTTCGATCAACCAGTCGGCAGCCTGCAGCACATCGAGGTTGTGTTCGATGACTAGCAACGAATTTCCCGCCCTGACCAACCGCTCGAACGCCCTCAGTAGTTTCGCAATATCATCGAAGTGCAGACCGGTCGTCGGCTCATCAAATACATATAGCGTGCCGGCGCCGGCCCTCTTTCTGGTGGCAGTTTTTTGATTGCCGGCCGTTGCCACGGAGGACTCGCTGCCACTGTCAATCTGTTCGCTTGTGCCGACCAGGAAGCCCGCCAGCTTGAGCCGCTGTGCCTCCCCGCCCGACAGCGTCGGCACCGGCTGGCCCAGCTTGAGATAGTCGAGACCGACTTCGATCAAGGGACTCAGCGTCGCAAGCACCGTGGGCTCATCGGAAAAATACGCCGCCGCCTGCGATACCGTCATCTCCAGCACGTCGGCGATGCTTTGCGGCGGCAGAGTGCCGCGCGACAAGGTGGCCTCGAGCACCTCGCTGCGATAACGACGCCCATTGCAGTCCGGACAGCGCAGGTAGACATCGGAGAGGAATTGCATCTCGACATGTTCGAAACCGTTGCCGCCACACGTGGCGCAGCGTCCGGTGCCTGAGTTGAAACTGAAGGTGCCCGCGGTGTAGCCGCGCTCCTTGCCTACCGGGGAATTGGCAAACAGCTTCCGGATAGCATCGAATGCGCCGACATAGCTCGCCGGATTGGATCGCGTAGTGCGCCCGATGGGCGACTGATCGACCATCACGACACCGTCGAGATGCTGCGCACCTTCGATCGAATCGTGGTCACCCGCCGCCTCGGTGGGCTTGCCGAACTGCTTGAGCAATGCAGGATGCAGAATGTCCTGTACCAGCGTTGACTTGCCCGAGCCGGACACGCCGGCGATACAGGTCAGACGGTTCAGCGGCAGCTCGACATCGATATTGCGCAGATTGTGCTCGCGTGCACCACAAATCTTCAGCGTCAGGTTGCCTGCACTGCGCGCAGTCTTCGCCGCAGTGACCTGTTTCGCACCCGTCAGGTACTGCGCAGTGAGCGAGCGCGTTGCGCCCAGCAATCCGTCAGGTTTGCCATAGAACACAATTTCGCCACCGCGCTCGCCTGGTCCGGGACCGATGTCGAGGATGCGATCCGCAGCCTGCATCACCTGCGGATCGTGTTCCACGACCACCAGAGAATTGCCGGCATCGCGCAGGCGCTCCATCACTTCGATGATTCGCCCCATATCGCGCGGATGCAGTCCGATCGACGGCTCATCGAGTACGAACAAGGTATTGACCAGCGAGGTACCGAGCGCCGTGGTCAGATTGATTCGTTGCACCTCACCGCCCGACAAGGTGCGTGATTGACGATCGAGCGTGAGGTAGCCCAGACCCACATCGAGCAGGTAACGCAGGCGCGCGCGAATCTCGCGCAGCACCACGTCTGCCGCCTGATCGAAAGGCGGCGGCAGCGCGAGCCGGGCAAAAAGCGCGGCACAGCGATCGATTGGCAGCAACATGAGTTCATGAATGCTCAACCCTGGCAAACTCTGCGCGGTCGCACGCGACCATGCTGCACCCTTGGGAATGAAACGTTCACCGTGTCCCAACGCGAGTTGTCCATCGGACGATGTGCCCAATCGCCACAGCAACGCGTCCGTCTTGAGGCGTGCGCCATCGCACGCGTCGCACAGCGTATATGCCCGGTACTTCGACAATAGTACCCGGATGTGCATCTTGTAGGCCCTGGTTTCGAGCCAGGCGAAAAAGCGTCGCACGCCGTACCAGAGCTTGTCTTCCCAGGAGCCTTCGCCTTCGAGCACCCATTGCTGTTGCTCCTGCGTCAACGCCCGCCATGGCGTGTCGAGCGGAATGCCACGCTTCTTACCGTACTTGATCAGATCGTCCTGGCATTCGCGATACGACTCGCTCTGCCAGGGACGCACCGCGCCCGCGCGCAGCGTCTTGGACTCGTCCGGAATGATGAGTCCAAAGTCGATACCGATCGTACGGCCAAATCCTTTGCACTTCTCGCACGCACCCAGCGGCGAGTTAAAGGAGAACAGACTCGGCACCGGCTCCCGATAATCGATATCACAATGTGCGCAATGCAAATCCGCAGAAAATCGCCACACGGTGTGCGTCGTCGCCAGCTCACGGGTATCCGCTGCGTCGGACGACGCATCGCTTGCGTCACCCGCGAGGCGAATACTCACGCGACCACGCCCGACCCTCAGCGCCGCTTCTACCGCTTCGGTAAAGCGCGCAGCAGCCTCTTGATCAAAGCGCAGACGATCCTGCACGACTTCCAACGTCGTTGACGCGGCGGGCGAGATGTCCTTCTTGTTACCGTGTTTGCCAGCGGCCCGTTTACCCTGTGAATCGGGCGCTGCAGTACCAGCGCCGTAGATCCTCGTGTAACCCTGCTTTTCCAGCAGCGCCAGCACTTCCTGTTCGCTGAAATTGTGTGGCACGGGTACTGGGAACGTCACGAGCACTCGGGCGGCGGGGAGTCCAAGCGCTTGCAGTTTCTCATGCACTACTGCATGGATGCTCTGCGCGCTGTCGCGTTGCACGTGCGCACCACACTGGCGGCAGTGGAGGTGCGCGGCGCGCGCGAACAGGAGTTTCAAGTGGTCGTTGAGTTCGGTCATCGTGCCGACCGTGGAACGCGACGTTCGGACCGGGTTGGTCTGGTCGATGGCAATCGCCGGCGGAATGCCTTCGATCCGATCCACCTGCGGCTTGTCCATGCGATCGAGAAACTGCCGCGCATACGGCGAGAACGTTTCTACATAGCGGCGCTGTCCTTCGGCGTAAAGCGTGTCGAACACCAGCGACGACTTGCCCGAGCCCGACACCCCGGTGACGACGATGAGTTCGTTTGTCGGCAGTTCGAGGTCAAGGTTACGCAGATTATTCTGACGCGCACCGCGGATGACGATGGATTGAGACATGTGCACCGGTTAAGAGACGACGGGATGAGGCTCGGAGCGTAAGGAAGAGAACCATTGCGTCAGTGCAACGCAATACGCTGCGAGCACTGGAGATGGTGATTGTAGCGGCGGCTTCAATGGGGCTGCTGACAACAGCTTTACAGCAGCTTCCATATCCAGATCGACGGACTGACAGACGGCATCCTCGATTGCCCTCCGCCGCTTTGCCTGAGCTTCCCCGATCAGAGCGCCGATAGCCGCCTTCTTATTGGGAAAATATCGGTAGAAAGAACCAATTCCGATGCCGGCACGCTCGACGATCCACTCTGCGGTCAAGCAGCCAACTCCTTGCCGAAGAAGGACATCCCGGGTCGCGCTCAGAATGACGTCGACTCAGGTCGAGCCCAGGCTCGATCACTTAGCCATTGTAGCGAGCGACAATACGGACATGGCTGGAGCTACCGGTTATCTTGAATACCTGCGTAATCCCGCCAACGGATATCAGACGACTGCCGTGCTGACCAGTGCGTTGAGCATTCATCATGGCCATGAAATAGCGCTCCGCAAAAAGAAGAAGCCCTAACGCGCATGGATTGCGGTCCACTCGCGGATGTGTGATACCTCCGCTTCATCGCCGCTGCATTCACCGCGGGCAGGAAGTTCGTCTTCGGGCTTCTGGCCGCCCGGCGTGTCGGTGCGGCGCAGAAGCCCTGACCACTGAACATGCGCCGCCCGCCAGTGTTCACGTGCAGCTCGTGAGTCACGCAGTGTCAGTGCCAGTTACTGATTTTGACGTCGTGGGGGCTGGGCTGACCCTTGCCGGTCTCGACCAGCGACTTCAGGCTCATCAGGAAGGTCGCCCACTTGGTGTTGCAGTGGTACATGAACTCCACCGGCTCCTTCCAGCCTTCGTGCTTGAACAGGATGATGGTGAAGTCGTCCTCTTGCTTTAGGTCGAAACGGATCGTCGTGCCGACCCACTCCGCCGGACCGCTCACCACTTGCCACACCACACGCGCGTCGGTACCCAGCTCGAGAATCTTCATGTCGAAGACGCCGAGCTCGCGGCCCTGGTCCGTGAAGCGGAACGTGATCATGCCTCCTGCTTTCTTGTCGCCCGTCGTTTCGGCGGTCCACCAACCGGCAACACCCTCGGGTGTTGCCAAGGCCTGGTATACCTTGGCCGACGACGCCTTGATGCCCACTCGATGTAGGATGTCGAACATGTTACTTCTCCTCAGCAGTTGTTTGGATTGGACGGGCATAGTCTTGGGCCGATGCATCGCGAGGTGAGAGTGACAAGAGTGACGCGATTCCGATGGACTCACTAATCACTGCGGCCGCGCGGGCACTCGCGGCGGGCGATCCCATCGGCGCACTGAAATTGGTTGCGCTACGCAATGACGCGTCGGGTCTCGCGCTACGCGGCATCGCACTGGCCCAACTTGGGGAACATGCACGCGCGCGGGAGCTGCTGCGCAGCGCAGCGCGCGCATTTGGTCGGCGAGAGGCCGTGGCCCGGGCGCGTTGTATCGTCGCGGAAGCGGAAATCGCGCTGGTCTCGCGCGACCTCAACTGGACTGCAAAGACGCTGGATGCCGCGCGTGCGACACTCGAAGCGCACGGCGACCACGTGAACGCCGCGCATGCGCGGTACCTCGAGATCCGACGCCTGTTGCTGGTTGGCAGACTCGACGAAGTAGAACGCGCGCTGAAGACCGTGCCGAGGTTCGTGCCGCTCGCGCTCAAGATCGCGCACGAGCTCATCCTCGCGCAGCTCGCGATGCGACGCCTGCAAACGAAGCAGGCGCGCGCGGCGTTGGCGCGGGCCGAGCGCGTGGCCGAGCGCGCCAATATTCCCGCGCTGACCGCCGAGGTCGGAAGCGTACTCGAGATACTGAACACACCCGCGGCACGTTTGATAGCGAAAGGCCAGGAGCGATTACTGCTGCTCGATGAGGTGGAAACAGTGCTCGCGTCGAACGCATTCATCGTGGACAGCTGTCGTCACGTCGTGCGTCACGGCCAAGACACCATCTCGCTCGCGACTCGACCCGTGCTGCTCGCACTTGCGCGTGTGCTGGCGGAGGCGTGGCCGGACGACGTGGCGCGCGACGAGCTCATCTTGCGCGCGTTCCGGCTCAGACTCGCTGACGAATCGCATCGCGCGCGGCTGCGTGTCGAGATCGGCCGCCTGCGAAAACTGCTGCGCGCCATAGTCGACATTAAAGCAACGCCGCGTGGGTTCGCGCTGACAACACACCGCGCGCGTGACGTCGTGGTGCTCGCGCGGCCCGTCGAAGAAAAGCATGCCGCAGTGCTCGCATTCCTGGCCGATGGCGAATCGTGGTCGACGTCCGCGTTGTCGCTGGCGCTCGGCGCCAGCCAACGCACCGTGCAGCGATCGCTGGATTCGCTGGCGCTCGCCGGCAAGGTACAGTCGTTCGGGCGGGGCCGCGCCCAGCGCTGGATGACGCCACCCATGCCCGGATTCACGACGCTCTTGTTACTCCCGGCTGCGCTGCCTACTGACTAGGATGGAGCCATCCAACAACTGACCAGGGCGGAGCCATGCAACAAGCCAACATCATTCGCGAATACGGACCCTTTCCGGGAGTAGATGGCGTGAACGGCGTGACCTATGACGGTGAAAACGTCTGGTTCGCGTCGGGCGACAAGCTGAATGCCATTGACCCCACTAGCGGCAAGATCAACCGGTCGATCGACGTGGCTGCGCATGCCGGCACTGCGTTCGACGGCCAACACCTCTATCAGATCGCGGAAGCACGCATTCAGAAGATCGACCCGAACACCGGCCAGGTGCTCGGGTCGATTCCCGCGCCCGCCAGCGGCGGCGATTCCGGCCTCGCATGGGCCGAGGGGACGCTGTGGGTTGGGCATTATCGCGAGCGGAAGATTCACCAGGTGGATCCTAAGACCGGCGAGGTGCTGCGCACCATCCAGTCCAACCGGTTCGTCACCGGCGTCACATGGCTGGATGGCGAGCTATGGCATGCCACCTGGGAAGGTGACGAGAGCGAACTGCGTCGCATCGATCCAGAGACCGGAGAAGTCAAAGAGCAGATACCGATGCCCACCGGAGTGAACATCTCCGGGCTTGAGTCGGACGGCCGCGATCGTTTTTTCTGCGGTGGCGGAAAGACCGGCAAGGTGAGAGTAGTAAAGCGCGGAAAGCAGCGATGAAAGTCATGAGGCTGAAGCGCCGACGAGCGTGGGCAGTGGAGCTGCGTCGCTCTTTGCCTCCAATTCGCGAAGGCCGCTGGCGCCACGGTGATTGCCACGTCTTCTTCCGAGGAACAACTCGAGAAGCTCTATCATTGCGCAACGCTCGGTGCGAAGACGCGCAATCGATGGCAGTCAGGGTCCAGTGCGACAAAGGTGTAACCGAAATCCAGGTTCACCGGCTGCTGAAGAATCGTCAGTCCGCGAGTCGACCAGGTTTTGTACAGCGCATCGACGGCCGCATCGTTCTCGACGCTGAATGCCACCTCCGTCCCGCCGCCGACAGCGGCCGCGGAGGGCTCGACCGTATGCTTGGACCACAAACCGAGCATGACGCCTGAGTCCAGCGCAAACATCGCGAAGGTTGCCGCGCTTTCGACAGGCGGGCGCCCAAGCACACCCGAGTAGAACTCCGCGCTGGCGATCGGACTATCGACGTAGAGAATAAAGAAGTTCGGGTCGGCCATGGTCAGTCTCCAAGCTGGTAGATGGCGAGATGCCGGATCTGGCACGCGCCGCTGCAGGCGCCAATCGGCTGATGGAGAGCCTACGGCCCGCTGCTGTCAGAAACTGGCAGCAGTAGGGCTACTGGTCGGCAATCCCCTGCGTCTGGCGCCATTGTTTCAAGAGGGCGTGGCGGCGGCGGGGATAGCGCACCTTGCAGATCTCCAGCGCCGCAATCCGATCGGTCCGGAAATGCCGAATGTCTTCGCGCAACTCGCACCACGCAACCACCACGCGAACCCGATCGAAGAACCCCAGTGCGAACGGCCAAATCGTCCGCGACGATTCCTTGTTCTTGAGATCACGATATCGAATATCGAGCTTGCACTCGGAGCGAATCGCCAACCGAATCGTTGCGAGTTCCCGACCTGCCGCAGCTATCGGCCCGCCCGGCCCGACAAGCAGTGCGGAGGTCTCCAGTTCGAGCCGCAAATCATTGGGAATGACAGCGGATATCTTGGCGATCGCATTCCGGGCGGCATCCCCAAGCCGGGGATCGGCGCGATCGGCGACCCATCGTGCACCGAGGGCCAGCGCCTCGATTTCCTCTTCGGAGAACATCAGCGGCGGAAGTACAAAGCCGGGCCTCAGGACGTATCCGACGCCAGCCTCGCCGTCGATGCGTGCGCCCTGAATCCGCAGCGAGGCGATATCCCGGTAGAGAGTACGCAGACTGATGCCGAGTTCGGACGCCAGCGCAGCACCGCTCAATGGATAACGGTGCCGGCGTAACACTTGCATTAGCTGGAGCAGGCGTTCGGCACGCGACATTCGATGAAATCCGAAGCTGTGTCGACGAGGGAATCTTGCCTATACCGTGTCAATCCGCCCGCAGAATCGGCGGCAGCGGACAATGCAGCGACGCGCAGATCACTCGCAACAACTCCGCTTCGGCGATTGTCAACTGCTGATCATGTGTCGCAGTGGTTGCCAGACCTTCGACGAGCTGTTGTTTCGCCATCGGCACGAGCTGATCGAGTCGATTCAATGCTACATCGAGTTGTTGCGACCAGTTGTCGGAACTGGCGAAGGGCGGGCGGACGCCTGGCAGCACCCGCTGCATCCCTGCTTCATAGGCACGGCGAGCGGCCGTCATATCTTCATGGCCATGCTGCGCGAGTACCGAAAACAGGATCTGCAGATCGGCGTTGACGCGGTCCAGTGTCAGTCGTCGAGTGCGCGCTGCCGGATCGAGATCGTCGCGCAATTGCACGCTCGCCAGCTGTCGCAGCGTATAAGAGCGCAATGACAGGCGGCCTTCCCGCTGCAGCATACCGTTCAACGTCGCGATCAATTGCGTACGTTGCTCACGCGTCAACTGTCGAAGTGCGGGAAACGCACTGGACAGCACGGGTAGCCGCTGCTGCGGTTGCAACGCGTCGACATCCGCGAGCAGCGGCTTAATCTGCTCGACCCCTGCCTGGCCCGATTGCTGCGCGAGGAAGCGCAGCTGCCGTTCGCGTGGTTCGGGTTCCGGATCGAGCGCCAATGCCAGCAGCAACGCACGCGCCGAGTCCGGATGGCGTGCCGCCAGCGCCAGTGACACGGGTAGCGATTGGCGAATCATCTGCGCCAGTTCGAAATGCGCCGTACCGGGATTGCCGACCAATTGCGCAGTCACTGCCGCCGGCGCCACGGCACCGCCGAGCATCGTTTCCAGCCGCTCAGCGGGGGACGGCTGAGGTCGCTCGTCGATTTCTGCCGCCGCCGATTCGCGCGCGAGCCGCTTGCTCATCTCAGCGATTTCATTTTCGTTGAAGCGCGGATCGAGCGCCTTGAGCCGCGACAACAAAGGCGGGTGCGTCGCGAAGAATCGATCGATGCCCGGCGCAAACAACATATGCGCGACT
>JAIBJL010000197.1 GCA_020029545.1 Gammaproteobacteria bacterium | reverse complement strand
ATTGAATTGGACCAGGGCTATTCGCCTCCAACGATCGAAAAACTGTCCTCCATCTGCCACGCGCCTCGCTACGATCACTTCAGTCCGACAGGCTGCTAGATTGCAACACCTCCACCCAGTTCCCCGGCAAAATGCGGCGATGGTTCGCTGCAATGAAAGCGGCTGAGACGAGATTAGTCTCGACTCGTGTTCGCTTGAGGATTCTGAAATGTCGTTGATGTTTCTCTTTGGTCTGATCGGTCTTCTTGTCGGCGGTCTGCGCGGCCTGATCATGGGCGCCGCGCTTGGGTATGTGATCGGCCTGGTAGCGCGCACGGTAGTGGGCGGACAGCTGGCTTCGGTACAGGGACAGTTTCTTGAATCGACATTCGCCGTCATGGGCGCGCTGTGCAAGGCCGATGGCGTGGTGTCTCGCGACGAGATTGCGATCGCCGAGAGCATGTTCGCCCGGCTGAACCTTTCCGCCGAGCAACGCCGCTCGGCAATGGCGGCGTTTAGCCGCGGCAAGGCACCAGACTTCGATCTGGACGGTGAAGTCAGGAAGTTCGGCGCTGTGGCAGGTCGCTATCGCCCCCTCCTGATGATGTTCCTGCAGATTCAATGTGCGGTCGTCGCCGCCGACGGGACGGTCCACTCTGCTGAACATCAGATGCTGGTCCGGATCGCGCGTCTGCTCGGACTCAGCGATACGGACGTGGATCAGCTGGAAGCCCTGTTGCGCACGGGCAGACCCGCCGCGTCACCGCAGCGAAGTATCGAGGATGCTTACGCAGCGCTGGGAGTGAACGCATCGGCAACGGACGCGCAGATCAAGCAAGCCTACCGCCGGCTCATGAGTCAGAACCACCCAGACAAACTGGCCGGCAAAGGTCTTCCCGAGAGCATGCGGCAGATGGCCGAAGAACGCACTCGCGAGATCAGCACCGCGTATGCCGTAATCAAAGAAGCGCGTGGCTTCACCTGAATGCGGTGTCGCGAGGGAATGAGGCGCCGCGTCCGGCATAGCCGCAATAGATGAGTCATGAACGGACCGGCTCGTGGCGGACCGCCCTTGCAGGCAGTCCGCCGCGTTGGCAGTTACTGCCAGTTGTTCTTTGTTTTGAAGTCTTTTGCCTGCTTCTCGGCCTCATCTCGGGCTAGGCCGTAGCGTTCTTGAATTTTGCCGGCAAGAATGTCCGCATTGCCGTCCATCTGATCAATCTCATCGTCGGTCAACTTGCCCCACTGCTGCTTGATCTTACCTTTAAGCTGTCGAAACGTACCACCAACGGTGTCTTTGTTCATGCGAGTCTCTCCTTTGTACGCAGCAGCTCATCTGCTACGTACAGGCCTAACGCCTGCGCCATGCATAGAGTTCGAACCCAATTCGCTGGCGGAACGGAATTTTGAAAAATGACTTGCGGTCGAATGACCGACTTCGTACGCGATTTGCTTTCGTATTCATGAGTGATGGCGACGTCGACACGCGATGGTTTTGTCGATTGATGGATCTGCCACCTTGTTGAGTCTCAGTGCAGTCATTCGTTTTTGCGTCTGTGTCTGGTTTCACGATCGTCAGAAGGCTGATCAAGTGCCGACCGGATACAATCGAGGGAACCCGTATCCTGTCGTCGTCAGAGCCGCCTTGTGTAACATCCGCATCCCGACATTCTTCGCAGGCGAGTCCGAGGTCAAGATCGTTGACCCTAGCCGCATGCGGCGCATGCGAAGGTGCAAGCCTTCGGCTGCGAAGTGCAATTCATCTCCGCCGACGGAACCTATAAGTAGAGGACTTTCGATCCCATGCTAACGGAGGCGAGCGCCGATCTGACCCTGTTCGATACACTTTCGCGTCTCACTTTCGCCCGCGCCACGAAGCTCCTCGGCGCTCAAGGAAGCCAGCTTATCGCGGCGGGCGGCAAGTACGATATCGATCTCGCCACGCAGGTCGAATTCGATCGGCGCAAGTTTCGACTTGCCATGAAGGGCTCGGTGGTCACGCTGGCTCTCAGCCCGTCGGCTCGCGACCGCCTCGAATGGCGCTGCGATACATGCGATGTCCCGTGCGACCATGTCGGCGCCGCCTTCTCCCTGATTCTGGAAGAGAAGCTCGCGCTTGGATTGGCCGGCGCACCCGCCGAACGAGCGCCGACTGAAAGCGCGACCGAGGACGCGCTGGTCGCACAAGCACTGGCTGAGCGCCAAGAACGTGCCCGCACCGAGAGAATGCGGCTCATCTCCCTCGATCCACAGCAGCTCTGGACCGACTACACCCTCACCAACGCGGCCTCAGGGAAGTCATACCGCGTCGCGCTGCGCGGCTGGCGACCAGGTGAGTCGTACTGCTCGTGCCCGGACTTTCGTAAGAACACCCTCGGCACCTGCAAGCACATCCTCCATGCACTCGGAAAGGCCCGGCGGCGGTTTTCTGAAGTGCAGCGCAATCGACCTTATCGGCAGCGCGAGATCTGCGTCCATCTCTCCTACAGCAAGAACCTGGAGCTGCGAATCCTCTGCCACCCCGTCTCGATGAGGCAGCCAGTGCCATCGTACGCCCGATCCGCGACCGGCCGATCACGGACGTGTCGGATTTGCTCAAGCGCATCCGGCGATTGGAAGCTCAGGATCTCGCCGTTATGGTCTATCCCGACGCGGAGGAGTACATCCAGACCCGGCTCTTGCAGCAGCGTATCGCCACGACCGTCGCCGACATCCGGCGCGATCCGAAAGCCCATCCGCTGCGAACCGGGTTGTTGAAAGCAGAGATCCTTCCTTACCAGCTCGACGGCATCGCCTTCGCGGCCGGTGCCGGACGCGCGGTCCTGGCGGACGACATGGGGCTCGGCAAGACTCTTCAGGGGATCGGCGTGGCGGAACTCCTGGCGCGCGAAGCCGACATCCGCAAAGTCCTGATCGTTTGCCCGGCCTCGGTCAAAGCGCAATGGCGCAGCGAGATTCTCCGGTTCTCCGAGCGCAACTGTCAGATCGTACTCGGCAGCGCCGTACAGCGCGCTGCGCAGTATGAGAACGAATGCTTCTTCACGATCTGCAACTACGAGCAGGTGCTGCGCGATATCCTCGCGATCGAGCGCGCGAAGTGGGACTTGATCGTTCTCGACGAGGGCCAGCGCATCAAGAACTGGGCGGCGAAAACCAGCCAGATCATCAAGGGCCTGCGCTCGCCGTTCGCGCTCGTGCTCACGGGAACGCCGCTGGAGAACCGGCTCGACGATCTCTTCTCAATCGTCGAGTTCATCGACGACCGGCGCCTGGGGCCCGCGTTCCGCTTCTTCCACCGCCACCGCGTGACCGACGAGAACGGCAAGGTTCTCGGCTACAAGGATCTCGATGAGCTGCGCGAACAGCTGAAACCGGTGCTGCTGCGGCGGACGCGCAGCGCCGTGGTGAAGGACCTGCCGCCGCGCACCACGGAAGTCGTGCGCATCGCGCCCACGGATGAGCAGGCGAGCAACGATGTGGCGCAGATGCAGATCGTGAGCAGCATCGTTCGCAAGAAGTACATCTCCGAGATGGATCTACTGCGCCTGCAGAAAGCACTGCTGCTGGCGCGCATGAGTGCCGACAGCACTTTTCTCGTGGACAAACGCGCGCCGGGCTTCTCGAGCAAGTTGGAACGTTTGGAGGAACTCCTGGAGGAACTGGCCGCCGAGGAAGGACGCAAGATCGTGCTGTTCTCCGAGTGGACCACGATGCTCACGTTGATCGAACAGCAGCTCAAGCGTCTCAAGCTTGACTACGTCAGGCTGGATGGGTCCGTTCCGCAGAAGAAGCGTCAGCTCCTGGTGCACCAGTTTCAGCGCGACCCGACATGCCGCGCGTTCCTCGCGACCAACGCAGGATCGACCGGCCTCAATCTGCAGGCGGCGAATACCGTCATCAATATCGATCTGCCGTGGAATCCAGCGGTCCTTGAACAGCGCATCGCACGGGCTCACCGGATGGGGCAGAAAAACCCAGTGCAGGTCTATCTGCTCGTGACGGAAGACACGATCGAGGAGAAGTTGCTCGCGACCCTCTCGGCCAAGCACGACCTGGCTCTGGCCGCCCTGGACATGGAATCGGATGTCCGCGAGGTCGCGCTCACGTCGGGGATAGATGAGCTGAAGCAGCGGCTCGAAGTGCTATTGGGTGCGAAGGCACACGCCCCGCTCGACGAGACGGAAAGGCAACGGCAGCAGCAAGAGGCGGAGCGGCTCGTGCGCCGCTCGCGTGTGGCAGAGGCAGGCGGCCAGCTCCTCGCCGCCGCATTCCAATTCCTCGGCGAAATGATTCCGCAGCGGGAACCAACGAACGGCGCGACGCAGATGGCGAAAGAATTCCAAGCACGCTTCAATGAGTGCCTGGAGCGAGACGAGCAGGGCCGCCCGCGGCTCACAGTGACCTTGCCGAACGAAACGGCACTTGAGAACCTGACCCGATCACTCGCCGCGTTGCTCGGCTGAAGAAGGACTCCGCGCCGCCTTCCGTCCCGTAGAGATGGGCACGTCAGTTCCTCGGCTTTCTGGCTCGCGATATCGGTCGTCACCCGGAACGGCTTCAACCGTTCGACGCACGTTTCGTACAGCGCATTCGATCGCTGGTGGGCGGTGTCAAAGTGGATTCGACATGGCCATCCAATTTGCCGTATCGGTTTTTGCGGCATAGGACATCACGCGCTAGTTGGAGTCGACCTGATCCCATCCAACGCCTGCAGAACCTGCGGCGATAGCGACAACGTTTCGGCGGCCAGATTCTCACGCAGGTGGGCAACGGACGATGTGCCCGGTATCGGCAGGATGTTCGGCGAGCGTTGCAGCAGCCAGGCGAGTGCGACCTGCATTGGCGTGACTTCATGCTGACTTGCAACTTCTGACAAGGTGGATGACTGCAATGGCGTAAAGCCACCGAGCGGAAAGAATGGTACGTAGGGGATGCCCTCGCGCGCGAGGCTATCGATCAATAAATCGTCGGCGCGTTGCACGAGGTTGTATTGATTCTGTACGCATACGATCTCACAGATGCGTCGGCCTTCCGCGATCTGTGTCGGCGTCACATTGCTCAAGCCGATATGTTTCACCAGACCTTGTCTCTGCAGATCGGCCAGCACGGTCAATGGTGCTTCGATTGACCCTTCCGCCGGTCCATGGACATCGAGCATGCTGCGCAGGTTGACTACCTCAAGCACATCCAGCCCCAGGTTGCGAAGGCTGTCGTGGACTGCCTGGGTCAGCTCGTCACGTGAGAGTGCAGGAATCCACGAGCCATCTTCGCCGCGCCGCGCGCTGATTTTGGTGACGATGACAAGATCATCACGGTACGGCGCAAGCGCTTCGCGAATGATCTGGTTGGTGACGTGCGGGCCATAGAAGTCCGCAGTATCAATATGATTCACGCCACTGGTGACCGCCTCGCGCAATACGGCCAGAGCCGCAGCGCGATCCTTTGGTGGACCGAATACGCCCGGCCCGGCAAGCTGCATGGCGCCATAGCCGAGGCGATTGACGCTGCGACTGCCGAGTTTGAAGGTGCCGCTCTTGTTGACGCTGGACATGATTGAAACACTCCCGAATTGACGTCACGCCAGACTAATCGACGGGCTTTGGTTCAGCTAGCCGCTGTAATCCGCACGGGTCGTACGCTATAAAGCACAATGGAATTCGATCTCGGTGATTTGAACGCTTTCATCGCCGTGGCACGCGCCAAAGGCTTCCGCGACGCCGCGCGCGCCAGCGATACCAGCGCTTCCGGATTGAGTGAGGCGGTGCGTCGGCTGGAAACCCAACTCGGAGTCAGACTGCTCAACCGCACGACACGCAGCGTTGTGCCCACAGAAGTCGGACAGCGATTGCTGGAGCGCTTGGGACCCGCACTGAACGAGGTGGAAACCGCGCTTGATGTGGTGAATGGCTTTCGAAACCGGCCAGCAGGCACTCTGCGACTAAATGTGCCCGTCAGCGCAACACGTCTCACGCTGCCCGCGATCGTGCCGCCCTTCCTGGCCGCTTATCCTGATATTCGAGTAGAGATCGTTGCCGAGGACAGATTCGTCGACATTGTCGCGGCCGGCTTCGACGCGGGTATCCGCTACGACGAACGACTGGAACAGGACATGGTCGCCGTACCGATCGGACCGCGCATTCAACGCTTCGCTGCCGCTGCATCTCCCGCCTATCTCGATCGTTGCGGTCGTCCTGAGCATCCACGGGACCTGCTCAATCACGCTTGCCTACGTGGACGCACCACCAGCGGCGCATTGACACCGTGGGAGTTTGAGCACGATGGCGAAACCGTACGAGTCGAACCCTCCGGTCCGCTCGTCGTGCAGATCGGAGGGGCAGTCGATCTGCTTGTCGAAGCAGCCATTGCTGGCACCGGCATCCTGCTGCTGTTCGAAGAATGGCTACGTCCGCATTTCGAGAGCGGCGTGCTGGAACCAATCCTTGAACCTTGGTGGCAAACCTTCTCAGGCCCCTTTCTCTACTATCCCAGCCGGCGCCTTTTACCCGCACCGCTGCGCGCCTTCGTGGATTTCATCAGGTCATCCAATCAGTGAGCTTCAGCTGGCTCGACGACTGGCTGTATGTTCGCTGAGTTAAATATTGAAGTTCGCTCGCCGAATCAGCCGAACATTGATCAAGCAAAAAAACAGCATCACTGGAAATTTTGCAAACCTGACGCCGAAGAATCCACTGATCACGACTCAACGTACGAAGGTACGGCCCGGCACGCGAACGCTAGGCTTACTTAAGATACCGCCCAGCACGGGAAGGTGAATGGAAGCACTCACAGCATCCGAAAGATCGAGCGCAGTTTTTGAGATAGGTTCTACTTGAGCTCCGCCCGCGGACACGCCGTACCGCGCACGCTGCGTCGCGGTTCGACGAACGTGCAGGCACCTTCAGCGATCTCGATGCGGCATGTCGTCGCCAGTGTCGCGCCGTCACACTTGGTGTCCAACGTCCACTTGCCGTCGGGCGCTGCTTTGGGGCGCCACTTCGCACACTGTTGCGCTCGGAAGGCGCGATCCTTTACGAGTTGCTCGGCGTGCTCGCTCAGGACCGTGAACATGGATTCGCACTGCGCGGTGGTCGCACACGCTCGCTCCTCGATGACTTGGCCGGCGAGGTTCTCGCGCTGGTGCTTTCGCTCCGCACACAACTCGACGGTGTATCCCAGCGGACGCTCGCCATCGAACTTGACATCCAGTTCAAATGTCTCCAACTGAGGGCCGGAGGCCACCACTCGATAGGTTCCTGGTGCAACGGTTACGGAGTCCCCGGCCTTGCTCGTCAGAGGCGGCGATGAATCGAGCGGGCCGCGCAATTCGATCCGCACTTGCGGGTCGGGACTCATGAACCGCACCAACACCGGTGCCGGTGGCACAGGCGCCTGGACTGCGTTGTCGGGGGTAATTTTAGGATTGGCAGGCGTCGCTGCTTGCTCGGTGCCTGCCGCCGGTTCGGCTGCGCGTGCTGGCGGCGTCGGTGTTTGCCCGATGTCAGCGTTCGTCCCGGAATTGCGCGCTGGCGACGCAGACGCCTCTTCTATGTGATCTTCCGGGCGAATCTTCGGTGCTGAGCTTTCAGATTGCGCGGTCTTCGACGCGCCGTCACTCGACGACCTGCCCATCCACCACCAAGCAAGCAAGACTGCGACGGCCAAGCCTCCGCCCAGCGCGAGCATCAGACGCCAGAGAGGTTGCTTGTCCTGACGCAGCGGCTCGCGGGATCGTCTGGTTGCGATAATCGGTTCGTGGTCGTCGCGGTTGTCGTGCATGTCCCATCTTCGCGCATCGGCGCTGCGGACAGAAGATCCCTTTTGCGGATGCAGTCAATCTAATGGACAGACACTCACTGCGACGAAGTCCGACATAAGCCAATCACTTCGCAACTTCTGTGGCCGGCGCGAATGATCGCAGCATACCGTCGACCGCGGCATCTACCGCCGCGATGTCGGAAGCATTCACGGGCTGGAAATCGATACGCAAGTGAACACGCTTGCTCCATGTCTTGTACGCGCTGCAGACGGACCTCCGGCATTCGACGAACACATCGCCTGTCGACGAAGTCAGGTAGTAACCCTCTGCAGCTTCTTGCCTGTTCGGATACGAGTACGCGATCAGACCTTTCTTCGATTTCGCAGCCGACTTGACGATGGCCTCTTCCGACCACTTAACGCGGATCAGCGCACTCGCCAGACGCGAGCGTCCGACATCGGCTTTGCCCGACCTCGCTTCGATCTGCATCCGGACTTCGGATTCCGGAGCGAACGCGGCCCCGGAAAAATCTTTGGCATTGATTCTCAGCACAACGTCGGTCAGAACACCCTCTGGCTTCTTCGGCTCTTCGATGTAACCGCGAGGAATTTGTAGCGTGACGCGATCACCTTTCTCCGTCTGCAATACGATCGGTATAGCCTGCTGTCGGGCAGCCTCGCAGCCGCCAACAAGAAGACATGCAATCAGCAGCGCTGAACATTTCGGGTGCTTGATCATTCGAATTCTGTTCCTTGGGAAAAAATGATGCATTCTCTCCGGTCGATCCGTGGTGATATGGGATGCGGTGCCGAACACGCTTTTCCCGCCATACACAGAGTTTATCGATCCTGGCGTTCAAAAGCTCCAAGTGCAATTCCGAAAACGACGCAATCGATGGGGGTCTTGCAATCACGCATTTGTCTGCGCGTTCGCAGTTTCTCGCGGGCAATCGGCAATTCGACTCTGCGAGTATGCCAGTCGATGTCCACCGGCACTGCGTACGCTATGACCAGGCCGCTACGAATTGAGTTTGCTGACGCTTACTACCATGTCACTGCCCGAGGTAACCAGAAGGCCACTATTTTTTCAGGTGACGACGATCGTCGCGAATGG
>JAIBJL010000018.1 GCA_020029545.1 Gammaproteobacteria bacterium | reverse complement strand
GACGGCTTCTTTCGCCGAGCGCATGTCGGGCTCGGACACGATCTCCAGCAACGGGGTGCCCGCCCGGTTCAGATCGATACCGGTCTGACCGGCAAACTCCTCGTGCAGTGATTTACCCGCATCCTCTTCCAGATGCGCGCGCGTGATGCCGACACGCTTCTGGACGCCGTCTTCCAGCAGAATATCCAGCTGACCCTTGCCGACTATGGGCTGTTCGTACTGACTGATCTGGTACCCCTTCGGCAAATCCGGATAGAAGTAGTTCTTGCGTGCGAACACCGAGCGCTGCGATATCTCGGCGTGACAGGCGAGACCGAATTTCACCGCCATTTTCACTGCTTCGCGATTGAGCACGGGCAGGACGCCCGGATAAGCAAGGTCGACAAGATTCGCCTGCGAATTCGGCGCCGCGCCGTAGGCCGTGGCAGCCGTCGAGAAGAGTTTCGTCTTCGTCGCGAGCTGCGCATGGATTTCCAGACCGATCACTGTTTCCCAGGACGAAGACATAGGCTGTGGGCTCTAGCTGTGGACTGTAGGTTCGGAAGAGAACGATTTGAGCATTTACCGTTGCAAGCCGACGCGAGACGGCAACTCTGACCTACAGCCTAGAGCCTACCGCCTGACGCCCGAGCATGGCTACTCGTAGCCGCGCGGCATTCGCGTGTGCCACTCGGACTCACACTGATAGGCGTGCGCCACATTGAGCAGCTTCGCTTCCGCAAAATGCGCACCGATGATCTGCAGCCCGACCGGCAGGCCGCCGAGGAAGCCGCATGGAATCGACATTGCCGGCAGGCCGGCGAGATTCGCGCCGATGGTATAGATGTCGTTGAGATACATGGTGATCGGATCGTCGACCTTGGCGCCGATATCGAACGCGGGCGTCGGGGACGTCGGTCCCATCAATACATCGACGCCGGCAAAGGCGCGGGCGAAGTCATCCGTGATGAGCCGTCGCACTTTCTGCGCGCGCAGATAATAAGCATCGTAATAACCGGCCGAGAGCACATACGTGCCGGTCATGATGCGACGCTTCACCTCGGCACCGAAACCCTCGCCGCGCGAGCGCTTGTAGAGATCCGTGAGATCCACAGGATTCTCGCAGCGATAGCCGAAGCGCACGCCGTCGAACCGCGACAGATTCGACGAGCACTCGGCCGGCGCTACCACATAGTAAGTCGGCACCGACAACGGCAGATTCGGCAGGCTGACATCGATCAGTTTTGCGCCGAGGGATTCGTAGACCTTCAGCGCATCGCGCACCAGCTTGGCGGTGGCCTCATCGAGGCCCCGCTCGAAGAACTCCCGCAGCAGACCGATCTTCAGTCCCGCCAGCGGCTGATGGAGCGCCGCCGAATAGTCGGGCACGGGCTCATCGACACTGGTGGAATCGCGTGGATCGAAGCCCGCCATCGCCTGCATCAGCAGCGCAGCGTCTTCCGCGGTATACGTTAGCGTGCCGGCCTGATCGAGACTGGATGCGAATGCCACAATGCCGAAGCGCGACACGCGTCCGTAAGTCGGCTTCAGTCCGGTCAGCGAGGTCAGCGCGGCCGGCTGACGAATCGAACCGCCCGTGTCGGTACCGGTCGCCGCAGGCGCAATGCGTGCCGCGACCGCCGCAGCCGAACCGCCCGAGGAGCCGCCGGGTACTTTTTTCAGATCCCACGGATTCCTCACCGGGCCGTAATAGCTGGTCTCGTTGGAAGAGCCCATCGCAAATTCATCCATGTTCGCCTTGCCCAGCGAGATGACGCCAGCTTGCGACAAGCGCTCCACGACGGTAGCGTCGTAGGGCGCGACAAAATTCGACAACATCCGCGAGGCGCAAGTCGTCAGCACACCGTCGGTGCAGAAGATGTCCTTGTGGACCAGCGGCAGGCCGGTCAACGTGGGCGCACCACCTGAGGCGAGCTTCCGATCGGCCGCCTGCGCCGCGGCCAGGGCCCGTTCGCCCGTGACGGTGATGAGCGCATTCAGCTGCGGATTCAGGCGCTCGATTCGCGTCAGAAAGTGCCGGGTGACCTCCACGCTGGAAAACTGGCGCGCTCGCAGGCCGGCAGCAAGCTGCGCAAGCGTCAGATGATGCAATTCACTCATTGGGATGTTCGACGGATCTTTGTTGGAGGGGCCAGGCCCCGGACTCATGAGGGCTGCGACTGCGGTGTTGCAGGCAGCCGGCGCAACTACTCGATGACCTTGGGCACTAGGTACAAACCGGCCTCGGTACGGGCCGCATTGCGCTGGTACGTCTCATGCCGATCGCTGTCGGCGATCTCATCGGGCCGCATGCGTTGTGTCTGTCCTGCGAGCGGATGCGCCATCGGCTCGACCGCCGCCACATCGGCACCGTTGAGCTGTTCGACGAAATTGAAAATCTTCGACAGACGGTCGGCGTAGTCCGGTAATTGTGCATCGCTGATCGCGAGTCGCGCGAGATGCGCGATGCCTTCGACATCTTTTGACGTGAGACTCATGTGTGCGGCTCGTTGTGCATCCCGCATTCACTGGCTGCAGTGAACTGCAGCTGCCGTTTGCGGGGCGTTGAAAAACCCTGGAAAAATGCTGGAAAAAAGCGCGTGTAATCATACACCTCGGCTTGTACAAAGTCCTACCCGTTGTTAGAGTACCGCACCATTTTTGCCCCCCTCGTCGTTCGACCCGCTGTCGACTAATAAGCACAATCATGTTCAAGAATCTCCGTGGCTATTTTTCGAACGACCTGTCGATCGACCTCGGCACAGCAAACACACTGATCTACGTACGCGGCAAAGGCATCGTTCTGAACGAGCCATCGGTCGTTGCCATTCGCGAAGAACCCGGCCGCGCCGGCAAGAAGATCGAAGCCGTCGGCCAGGAAGCGAAGAACATGCTCGGCCGCACGCCGGGTCATATCACGGCCATCCGGCCGATGAAGGACGGCGTCATCGCCGACTTCACCGTGACCGAAAAGATGCTGCAGTACTTCATCGAGAAGGTACACGGCAATCGGCTGATGCGCCCCAGCCCGCGGGTACTGATCTGCGTGCCCTATGGCTCGACTCAAGTGGAACGCCGGGCCATTCAGGAGTCTGCCGAAGGCGCCGGCGCGCGCTGGGTGCGACTGATCGAAGAACCGATGGCCGCTGCCGTGGGCGCCGGCCTGCCGGTCAACGAAGCGCGCGGTTCGATGGTGCTCGACATCGGTGGCGGCACCTCCGAGGTCGCCGTGATTTCGTTGAACGGCATCGTGTACGCCTCGTCGGTGCGCATCGGCGGCGATCGCTTCGATGACGCCATCATCAACTATGTCCGCCGTAATTACGGCATCCTGATCGGCGAAGCCACCGCCGAGCGCGTCAAGATCGAAATCGGCTCCGCCTATCCGGGCCAGCAGGTGAATGAAATCTCGGTCAAAGGCCGCAATCTCTCCGAAGGCGTGCCGCGCAGCTTCACGCTCAATTCCAATGAAATTCTGGAAGCGCTGCAAGAACCGCTCGCCGGTATCGTCGGCGCCGTCAAGGTGGCACTCGAACAGACGCCACCGGAACTCGGCGCCGATGTCGCCGAGCGCGGCATCGTGCTCACCGGTGGCGGTGCGCTGCTGCGCGATATCGACAAGTTGCTCATGGAGGAAACCGGCCTGCCTGTCGTGGTTTCGGAAGATCCGCTGACCTGCGTGGCGCGCGGGGGTGGACGCATGCTCGAATTGATCGACGAGCACGGCCCGGCGCTTTTCAATCTCGAATAGCGGGCCGGAGACGGACTTTGCATTTTCATCCTGGCAACACCTTCCGTTCCGGATAGCCCTCTGCAATACAACACAGGCATGCAAGACGCGACAGGCGGTACCTTGATGGCGACCGTCCTGCCCCCGCCCTGTGTTCGACAATGCCCCCCGTCCACCACTGCGCACCGGCACATTTAATCAGTGGTCACTCTAAGTTCCGACAGTCGCCCCATCATCGGCCGCGGCCCACCGCTCGGCGCGAGCTTCTTCTTTCTCGCCCTGCTCTCCGTCATCATCATGGTCGTGGACCATCGCGGCGGCTATCTGGAAACGGCCAGCGGCTGGCTGCGAATGGCCACGCAACCTTTCTATGCCGTCGTCGACGCGCCATCGCAAGCCTGGAACTGGCTGACGAATAGCTTTGCCGATCGTGGCGATCTGCGCCGCGACAACCAGCGCCTCAACGAACAGTTGCGGACCGCGCGGGTCAAGTTGCTGCGCTTCGATGCTCTCATCGAAGAGAATCAGCGGCTGCGCGCCATTCGCGAAGCATCGCAGGGCATCAGCGAGCGCACGTTGATTGCCGAGATCATCAAGGTCGATGTCGATCCGTTCCGGCATCGCGTACGCATCGACAAGGGCAGCGAGGACGGCGTCTTCAAAGACCAGCCGGTGCTGGATGCCTTCGGCATCGTCGGACAGGTCACGCGTGTCGATCGTTACGGTGCCGAGATCATTCTGATCAGCGATGCCGCCCACGCCGTGCCGGTGCAGATCAATCGCAACGGCATCCGCTCCATCGCCGTCGGACTGGGCGATGTGGGCAAGATGAGCCTGCCCTATCTCACCGTCGAGGCCGATGCGAAGGTCGGCGATCTGCTGGTATCGTCGGGACTCGATGGCATATTCCCTTCCGGCTATCCGGTCGCAAGGATCACGAAGGTCGAGCGCGACCCGGCGGAGACCTTCGCCGTCGTCGAAGCCAAGCCGCTCGCACAGTTGGACCGTATTCGCGAAGTGCTGTTGCTGTGGCAGCGCAGTCCGTCGGCTACTGTGCCGGCGGTCAATGACAGCGCTCCCACTGCCGTCGAGAAGGGAAAGGAAAAGGAAAGGCCCAACGCGTCGGTGCCGGCACCGACCAGCATTCCGGCGCAGCCATCGACACGGCCTGCCGCTGCGCCATCAGCTGCACCCGCTGCGACGCCACCGCCGACCGAACCTGCGCCGACCACGGCACCCGCGAACACGCCGTCAAGGCCGGCACAATGAGCGTCGCCGTATCGTTGTTGCAGTCCGCTGCCCATGCGTTGCGGCGAATCCCTTCACCGGAGCATTCTCATGGCCACCGGTGAAGGCCGCGCCAGCGGTTTGCGCGTCACCTTCACGGTGATCCTGGCGCTGATCTTCATGATCGTGCCGCTACCGGCCATCATCAAACCCGGTCGACCGAATCTGCTGCTGCTGTTCGTCATCTACTGGGCACTGAGCGCACCGCGGATTGCAGGCCTCACGTTCGCGTGGTTGTGCGGCCTGGCGGTCGATCTGCTGACCGGCACCTTACTGGGACAGCACGCGGCGGCGTTTCTGTTGGTTGCCTTTCTCACGCACAGGTCGCAGCTGCGCATGCGGATTTTCCCGATCTACCACCAGACGCTGACCGTCTTCATGCTGCTGGCGGTATACGAATTCCTGGTGTTCTGGATCGACGGCATCATCGGTCAGGAGGTCACGACCTGGCTGCGCTGGGTGCCGGTCATCAGCGGTGCCTTGGTCTGGCCCATCCTGGTGGCCGTGCTTGACACATGGAATCGGAGAGGACGATGAAACGGGCACGCTGGTCCCGCGGGATTCGCTTCGCGGCACAACCTGGCAAGGTGACCACTGGCCAGAAGCCGGAGAGGTTGTCTCTCCGCTTGCGTAGTTGGCCAGCAGCCGGCAACCCGTTGACCAGCTGACCGAATCCCATGGCCCGTTCAGTCCGCATCAAAGATCACCACGCCGAGCAGCGATTGTTCGAATCGCGTGCGATTGCCGCTGGGAGCATCATGCTGCTGGCGCTGGTCGCGATCATTTCGCGCTTGTTCTGGCTGCAGGTCCTGCAATACGACTACTTCGTCGCGCTGTCCGCCGGCAATCGCATTCGTGTCGAGCCCGTACCGCCGAATCGCGGACTGATTCTCGACCGCGCCGGCCTGCCCTTCGCGACCAATTCGCCCTCCTATCAGCTGGAACTGGTCCGCGAACAGGTCGAGAACATCGACGACACGCTGCGTCGCCTGGTCGCGATCGGACTCATCGAAAAGGAGCAGGTGGCGATACTCAAGAAGGATATCCGCAGCCGGCGCAGCTTCGATGCGGTGCCGATCAAGCTGCAACTGACCGACGTGGAGCTGGCGCGCTTTGCGGCTCGCGGTCACGACTTTCCGGGCGTGGAAATCCGTCCACGCCTCACCCGTTACTATCCGTTGGGCGTCAGCAGCGTACACGCCATCGGCTATGTCGGAGTGATCAGCGAAGAAGACAAGAAAGATCTCGACATGAACGAATACGCCGGCATCACACTCACCGGCAAGGCCGGGGTCGAGCGTGCGTATGAAAAAGAGCTGCACGGCAAGGCCGGATCGCAGCAACTGCTGGTCAATGCGCAAGGTCGGCGCGTGGAGCGCATCGGCCGCAATAACATCGAGCTGGTGCGCGCCGAACCGGTTGCAGGCAACGATCTGTTCCTGACCATCGATGCACGCGTGCAGCAGGTAGCCGAAGAAGGGTTGCGCGGTCAGCGCGCTTCGGCCATCGCTATCGATCCATCGAACGGCGATGTCCTCGCCTTCGTCAGCACGCCCGCGTTCGATCCGAACCTGTTCGTCCGGGGTCTATCGCGCAAAGACTATCTGGCGCTCACCGAAGATCCCGATCGTCCCATGCTGGATCGCGCGATCCGCGGCACCTATCCGCCGGGCTCGACGGTCAAACCGATGATGGCGCTCGCGGGGCTGGAATACGGCGTCATCTCGCCGAGCGCCACCCGGTTCTGTCGCGGGCAGTTCCGCCTGCCGCGCGTCAGTCGTCCATGGCGCGACTGGAAACCTGGTGGACATGGCACGGTCGACATGCGCAAGGCCATTGCCACGTCCTGCGATGTGTACTTCTACGATATCGCGAACCTGCTGGGTGTCGATCGCATTCACGATTACCTGAGCCAGTTCGGCCTCGGCGCACTGACCGGCATCGACATTCCTGGTGAGAAGACCGGCATCCTGCCGTCGACACAGTGGAAACGAACCAATTTCCGCCGCAAGGAACTGCAACAATGGTATCCGGGCGATACGATCAGTGTCGGCATCGGCCAGGGTTACATGACCGCCACACCGCTGCAGCTGGCACATTACGCAGCGACGCTAGCGGCTCGCGGTCAGCGCTTCGCACCCCGCCTGGTACGCGCGGTGCGCGATGTGAAAACCGGTCAGGTTCGCGAACTGCCACCCAAGAGTCTGCCGCCTGCCAAGGCCATCGATGTCGGTGCGTGGGATGTCGCGATCGGCGGCATGATCGATGTGGCCAATGCTCCCTATGGCACCGCGCGCGGCGCATTGGCGAATGCGCAGTATCGGATCGCCGGCAAGAGCGGTACCGCACAGGTGTTCACGGCTGCATCTAATCAGCGCGTGAAAAAGGCCAACGAACTGGTCGAACACCTGCGCGACCATGCCTTGTTCGTCGCGTTCGCACCCGCAGATGCACCGATGCCAAAGATTGCAGTGGCTCTGGTGATCGAAAACGCTCCCGGCGGCGGTTCGGCCTTCGCAGCACCGATCGCGCGCCGAATTCTCGACACGTACCTGCTCACGCCGGAACAGCTGGCCGAGCAGGAGGCCAAGGCCAAGCTCAAGGCGGGTGGCCAGCCGGCGGCTGAAGCGGCACCCGTAGGTCGCGAGTGACGCGATGAATTACGACACGCTGGATTCATCACGCACGCAACGCACGCTGACCGGTTCGGCGCGCATTCTGCTGGCACTGCATCTGGACGGCCCGCTGTTCATCGGGCTGTCGCTCATTGCCGTGATCGGCGCGACGGTGGTCTACAGCGCCTCCAGCCGTGGCGTGCTCGCGCTCGAAGCGCAGACGGCGCGCTTTGCGCTCGCCGTCGTTGCGATGATCATGCTGGCGCAGATTCCGCCGCGCATGATTCGTGCGGCGTCGCCGTGGATCTATGTGTTCGGCCTGATCCTGCTGGTGATCGTGATGCTCACCGGCGATATCGCCATGGGCGCGCAGCGCTGGCTCGATCTGGGCGTGGTGCGTTTTCAACCGTCCGAGATCATGAAACTCGCGGTGCCGATGGCATGCGCGTGGTTCCTGCACGAACGGCCGCTACCGCCCAGTCCGGTATCCCTCATCATCGCACTGCTCGCCGTCGTCGTGCCCACGTTGCTGATCGCCGAGCAACCTGACCTCGGTACCGCCCTGCTCGTGGCCGCCGGCGGCGGGATGGTGATTCTGCTGGCCGGTCTGCAGCTGCGTTATATCTTCGGCGTGATCGGCCTGCTGGTACCGATCGGCTATGGCGCATGGCAATTCCTGCTGCACGATTATCAGAAGCAGCGCGTGTTGACCTTCCTCGATCCGCAAAGCGACCCGCTCGGCTCCGGTTATCACATCATTCAGTCACAGATCGCCATTGGCTCGGGCGGTGTGTTTGGCAAGGGGTACCTCAGCGGCAGCCAGGCCCAGCTCGAATTTCTGCCCGAGCGTTCGACCGACTTCATTTTTGCCGTCATCGGCGAGGAGTGGGGACTGATCGGGCTGGTGACGGTGTTGATCCTGTACATGTTCGTCATCGGCCGCGCGTTGTATCTGGCCGCCGGCGCGCAGGACACGTTTGCCCGTCTGGTTTCCGGCAGCCTTGCACTCACATTTGCGGTGTATGCGGTCGTCAACACCGGCATGGTGACCGGGCTGCTGCCGGTGGTCGGTGTGCCGTTGCCGCTGATCAGCTATGGCGGCACCTCGATGGTCACGCTCATGGCGGGCTTCGGCATTCTCATGTCGCTGTGCGCCAAGCGAAAACTTGTCGGTCGTTGAGCGTGCTCGTGGACAGTTCAACAGTCTTCCATGATTTCTCGACATGGGTGAAGCATGTGCGGTGGCCCACGGGAATTTCCTGGCGAGACATGCCGCATGGCGAATCCCGCGACGCCCCCTTCCCATCCAGCACAAGCCGTTGTGGCGTGATCCGATCCCTTCCTGCTTTTGTCATGCTCGCGCTGCTCGCCGCCAGTCCGCCTGCCCGCGCGCTCGACATACAACGACCCGAAGTGCGCGAATTCATCGACGTCACGACACGCGACTTCGCCATCGAACGCGCGTCCCTGGAGAAACTGCTGTCGCAGGCGGAAACCAAGCAGTCCATCGTCGACGCCATCAGCAAGCCGGCTGAACGTGTGGTGCCCTGGTACGAGTATCGGGAGCGCTTTCTCACCGACCAGCGCATCCAGCAAGGCAGCGAATTCTGGCGCACGAAAGGTAAGCAGCTCGCTGCAGTCGGCGACCCCGCTCTGGCCGCAACCATCGCGGGCATCGTCGGCGTCGAGACCTCCTATGGACGTCTCACCGGCCGTTATCGAATCCTGGACGCGCTGGCCACGCTGGCCTTCGACTACCCGGAACGCGGAGAGTTCTTTCGCGGCCAGCTGCAGCAGTTCCTGTTACTGGCGCAGGAAGAAGCCATCGATCCGACCAAGGCCCTGGGCTCCTATGCGGGTGCCATGGGCTACGCACAGTTCATCCCAAGCAGTTACCGCAGCTTCGCCGTCGATGGCGATGACGACGGCAAGCGTAACCTGTGGACCAGCTGGAGCGATGTCATTGCCAGTGTCGCCAACTATCTGCGCATCCATGGCTGGCACGACGGCGAACCGGTGGTCGTCGATGCCCGTCTTGAGGACTCCGACCTGACCCGCTTTGATCGCTCAACGTTGGCGTTGAACGAAACCGTGGCGTCATTGCGAGCGAAGGGCGTGGCGTTCGAAACCACACTTGCGCCCGATGCGCCGGCGCTGCTGATCGTTTTGCAAGGCAGGGAGGGCCCGCTGTATCGGGTCGGATTCAACAATTTTTTTGTCATCACCCGGTACAACCGCAGCACGATGTATGCAAACGCCGTGCATGACCTGGGCGAGGCGGTGCGCAGTACGCTGCCAGTTGCGGCCGCTGCGCCGACCCGCGGCGATCGCGGATGAGGTTCACTGCCTGTCTCAGCCGACCCTGGCCTGTATCGCTGACGTTGGCTGTGCTCGCAATTGCAGGTTGTACGACCGCGCCGCCTGCGCAGCCGCCAGGTCCAAGGCAACCGCCGCCAGTGGTCCAGCCGCCACCCGACGCCGGCAGCATTGCCGATCCGATACCCCGTGCCGAACCGCGTTCCCGCAAAGGCAATCCGCCGTTCTATGAAGTCTTCGGCAAGCGCTACTTTGTAATGCCCGACTCGACGGGCTACCTGGAGCGCGGTGTGGCGTCGTGGTATGGCCCGGGTTTTCACAAAGCCAGCACGGCGAATGGCGAACGCTACGACATGTATGCCATGACCGCTGCGCACAAGACGTTGCCACTGCCCGCTTACGTGCGGGTGACCAATCTGCGTAACGGTCGCAGTGTGACGGTGCGGGTCAACGATCGCGGACCATTCAAGGACACGCGCATCATCGATCTGTCCTATACAGCCGCCGTGAAGCTGGACATGATTCGCGACGGTACCGCATTCGTTGAAGTGCGCGCGCTGACCCCGGGACAAGCGCCGACGATCGCGGCACCCCCAGCCGCACCTCAGTTATTCGTGCAGGCCGGTGCTTTTTCGACCGAAGCCAATGCCAGGCGACTGGTCGGCCAGTTGCAAGTACAAGGAATTTCCCGAGCATTCGTACGCCAAGACCAGGTCAACGGTACGCCGCTGTTTCGTGTGCGGGTCGGCCCTATTCCCAACGTGGAGCAGTTCGACAAAGCGCTCGCACGACTCAAGTCGCTGGGCCTCGCCGATGCGCGACTCGCGACCGATTGATGCGCTTGTCGGTTTCGCCCGCCGCGTGTGGCGCTGCCTCAATTGGCCCACATTCGGCCCATGCGGCTGAAGTAGAATCCACGTCGCGACTCGCGCAGCGGCGCGCTCTTTCAAAGTGATCACGATCATGCTCAGCCGAATTCAATCTGTCATTCTTGCTGCTCTCGCCGGCACCGCTCTGGCACTGGCCGGATGTTCCGATTCCGCCACGTCACCCGCTGCGACTGCCACCAATGTCGTGGCGCCAATTGCGGGTGTCGCTGCAACCACGGCACCGGCCCTGCCACCTTCGCCCGTCCCCGCGGCGCCCAGCGTGCAGGCGAAGGGATTTTTCGTCATGGATTTCAAGACCGGCCAGGTGATCGCCGAGCTCAATGCCGACCAGCGTCTGGAGCCCGCCAGCCTGACCAAGCTGATGGCGGCCTATGGCGTATTCCATGCGCTCAAGAGCGGTCGCATCAAGATCGATGACATGGTCACGATCAGCCCGCACGCGCGCGATCAGAACGGTTCACGCATGTTCGTGGATGTGGGCACGCAAGTGAGTGTCGAGAATCTGATTCAGGGAATGATTGTCCAGTCCGGCAACGATGCGACCGTGGCACTGGCCGAGCACGTCGCCGGTAGCGAACCGGTGTTCGTCGACCAGATGAACCAATATGCGCAACGGCTCGGCATGGTAAGCACCCACTTCGAAAACAGCCCAGGCATGCCTGGGCCGCAGCACTACACCACGGCACGCGATGTGGCGCTGCTTGCGACTGCGTTGATCCGCGACTTCCCCGAGTACTACAAGTACTACTCGCAGCGCGAGTTCACCTGGAACAAGATCACCCAGCCGAATCGCAATGGGTTGCTCGATCGCGATCCGACCGTCGATGGACTCAAGACCGGTCACACCGAGTCTGCCGGGTATTGCCTGGTGTCTTCGGCGAAGCGCGATGACATGCGAGTGATCTCGGTGGTGATGGGCTCGCCGAGTATTCGCGCCCGCGAGGATGCCAGCTTTGCGCTGCTGAACTACGGCTTCCGTTTTTATGAGACCCGTAAACTGTATGCCGCGAAAGCGCCGGTACTCACGGTCGATGTGCGCAAGGGACAGACTCAACAAGTACAGCTTGCACCGCTCAATGATATCTACGCCACGATTCCCCGCGGCCAGGAAAACACGCTTGCTGTTGCAGCCGATGTCCCCAATCCGCTGTTTGCACCGCTTGCCCGCGATAAACCGCTCGGCAAGCTCCACATCAAGCGCGGCGAGCAATCGATCGGCACCTACGACCTGTACCCGTTGAACGACATTGCCGAAGCCGGATTCTTCAGTCGCCTGGCCGACGATGTGAAATCCTGGTTCGACTAACGCGCCTGCGCACGTCATGGCCGCTGCGTTTCCCGTCGCCCGTATCGATGGGCACATGATCAGCAGCGGCAAACCGGCCAGATGGCAACAGATGCACCCGGCATTCGTCGCATCGCTTGAATTCTCGACGCTCAGCCGGCATATCTGCACCCTTACCCGAGGCGGTCGAAAAAGTTCAGCTCGACCGTGCAATGCGAGGCCCGCCATGAACGACACGCTGTTCAATTTCCCTTGCGATTTTCCGCTCAAGGTCATGGGTCGTCACACCGATGACTTTCGCAGCATTGCGCTAGGCATTGTGCAAAAGCATGTCGGCTTCGTGGATGCAGCGAAAATCGAAGAGCGCCCCAGCAAGGACGGCAGTTACCTCGGACTGACGTTCAATTTCATCGCCCACAGTCGCGAACAACTCGACGCGCTGTACCTCGAATTGACGTCCTGCGAGAAGGTGCTCATCGTTCTGTAGCCTGATCACCTGCCATCCACAGCGCGACTGGATGCAAGTTCAGGGCGGTGAGCAAGCGATTTGCGAGTTCCAATGCCACTTCGTGCACGGAGGTTTCTGCGCCCAGCAGACGCAGATCGACGACTTCGAGACCGGCATAGCCGCAAGGATTGATGCGCTGGAACGGCGACAGGTCCATTGCGACATTGAGAGCCAGGCCGTGATAGCTGCAGCCGCGACGGATGCGCAATCCCACGCTGCCGAGCTTGCGATTCTCGACATAGATACCCGGGGCTTCGCGTCGGCCATGCGCCTGAATGTTCCAACTGGCCGCCAGCTCGATTACGGCATTCTCAAGAGCGACGACCATTTGTCGCACACCGAGACCGGCACGTTTCACATCGATCAGTGGATAAACGACCAGCTGACCCGGACCGTGATAGGTCACCTGTCCACCTCGATCGATCTGCACGACAGGAATGTCGCCTGGTGCGAGCACATGTTCCGGCTTGGCATTCAGCCCGAGCGTGAACACCGGGGGATGCTCGAGAAACCAGATCTCATCGCGCGTCTGCGAATCGCGGGTGTCCGTGAACGCCTGCATTGCGCGCCACGTCGGCACATAGTCGACACGGCCCAGCCATTTCAATACGGGAGGTAGCGATGTCAACGCTGCGACAGACCGGCGTTGTTACGCTCCAGCGCGCGCTCCGCACGATAGCTCGATCGCACCAGCGGGCCGGAGACGCATTCGATAAAACCTTTCGACAATGCCAGCTCGCGGTACTGCGCAAACTGCTCGGGCGTCACCCACCGCTCGATTGCCAGATGATGGATCGTCGGCCGCAGATACTGGCCTAACGTAAGGATGTCGACGCCTGCGGCGCGCATATCGTCCATTGCCTGTTCGATCTCGGTATCGCTCTCGCCGAGGCCCAACATCAGGCTGGTTTTCGTCAGCACCTCGGGGCGGAATTTCTTGCCGTGCGCCAGCACCTGTAGCGTTTGATCGTAGCCCGCCCGGGCATCGCGCACCGGATGCGTGAGACGGCGCACCGTCTCGACATTCTGCGCGAACACATCGAGGCCGCTGCCGACGACAGTTTCGACATCGGCAAGCTGCCCCTGAAAATCGGGTGTCAGCGCCTCGACTGCCGTACCGGGATTCATCTGTTTAATCTCACGAATGCAGGCTGCGAAATGCGCGGCGCCACCATCAGGAAGATCGTCACGATTGACGGAAGTGAGGACGACGTATTTCAGCTTCATCAGTTGCACCGTGCGCGCGCTGTTCGCCGGTTCGTCGGCGTCCAGCCACCCATGCGGATTGCCTGTGTCTACCGAGCAGAAGCGGCAGGCACGTGTACAGACCGCCCCCATCAGCATCAGTGTCGCCGTGCCGGCATTCCAGCACTCGCCAATGTTCGGACACTTGGCTTCTTCGCAGACCGTCTCCAATCGATGCTCGCGGACGGTGGTGCGCACTGCGTCGAACGCTGTGCCGGCCGGCATAGGCGCACGCAGCCATGAAGGCTTACGACCGGTCTCCAGCGGTGTCGCTCCATGGGACGCCTTCACGCCATCCTTGATCGCCGAAAAGCCCTGCGGCGTACGGTACTTGTCGCCGCTGCGGGGACGAATCGCGTGCGTCGGAACGATCGGAATGCCTTTGAACTCGCTCACTGAAGATCCGGGACTGAAGGGCCTGCCGCCATTGTACCGGTGCCCAGTACAGGCGGGTACGTTCCTGGCGTTGGGGTTCGAAACAGGCTCGTGCAGACAAGAAAGCCCGGGCGGGCCGGGCTTTCTGTTCGAATTCTAGGAGCCTGGGTGTTTTACGATCAGGCAGGCGCCTGAGCGCGGAGCGCCCACAGTTCCGCCAGATTCGCCCACTTGGACTCTGACTTGACGGCCTTGAAAGCCTGGCGGGCTTGATCCTTCTGTCCCTTCTTGAGGTATGCAATCCCCAAGCTGATTTGGGCTTCGTCCGTGTCCGTCACGCCGGTCTTCTTGATTCCTTTCTCAAGGGCGGTAATTGCCTCATCGACTTGACCGTAGCTGAGATACGCCTGCCCCAGGCCTACAAAAGCCTGTCCCTGAGCGGCCTTTTCCGCGTCTTTAGCCTGCTGCGCGAGGGAAGCCCGGTCGGCGGCAGCCTGCTTCTTGGCGGCAGCCAGCAGACGCTCGTAACGTCCCTGTTCCGTCTTGTCATCGCTCTTGAGAACACCCGATTCGATGCCTTTCTCGACAACAGCCTGTGACTCGCCCGGCACGCCGGCTTCGATGCCCAGCTGCGCCATTTCCATACAGTCACCCTTATTATTGAGGACGCCGACATCATTCATCAGGCGGTAATATCCCAGCGTGAGTCGGTCACCGCCTGAGTTCTTGCGACGATTGAGATCGATCAGATTCTCCCAGTACTCAGGCTTCGGATAGTAACGCACCATCTTTTTCAGTGCGTCCGAAATGCCATCGTTGTTTTTCTCCTTGAAATGGGAGCTGAGCACGATCTGCAGATAGTTTTCCTTCGGAGTCTGCCCTGCCTTTTCCGCAGCCGCGACGACCTGCGACATGGAGGTCGCAGCATTCTTGAAGTCGTTGAGCAGGTAGTAGGACTGTGCTACCAGGACGCTCATGTCTTCATTGCCCGGATGTTTTTCAAGCCACTTCTTGGCCCAGTCCACGGACTTTTTGTACTGCTTTTCCTGGAAGTACATTTGGGCAACCGCCTTGGTACGGTCATCGACCTGGTCGGCCGGCATCTGTCCAGAGTTGAGCATTCGCTCGTAGACATTGGCGGCTTCGCCATACTTCTTTTGCTGGATCAGGATGTAACCCAGGAATTCATCGATCTGGTAATCCTCGAAGGGTGTGCGCTTTTCGACAGCCTTGGCCTTGTTGATCTCGGCCAGTGCCGCCTCGAACTGCTTCTTCTGCAACGCTTCCTGAGCTTTCTTCAGCGGCTCACCGACCGCTTTGCTCACTTTGGGCTTGGCATCCGCCGCCTGCACCGTCGCAGGCATCAAGAGCAGGGAACTAGCAGAAACCATTGAAACCGCAAGACTAAAGGCGACGGCGAAGCTTCTTACTCGAGTCATGACCCTTCCCAATCTTGTGTGTCCGGTGATGGACGGAAGACTAAACGAATGGCGGGGCGCAAAGTTCGCCCCACGGTGAGTAGCCCTGACGCCCGGCTATTCCATGAATTGTTCGTTGCCGACGAAGCCGATTCGCTGCATGCCGTTGCGCTGTGCAATAGCCAGCACTTTGGCGACTGTGTCGTAGTTCGCGCGCCGGTCCGGGCGAACGTGCAACTCGGGCTGCGGTTTCTTGCTGGCTTCATTCTGAAAGTAACTTTCCAGCTGACTCATTTGCACCACGCTGTCATTCCAGATGATCGTGCCGTCAAAGTCGATATCCAGCTTGATGGGCTGTTGAATTTCTTCCGGCGGCGGTGGATTGGCGTTCGGTCTTGGCATATCCAGTTTGACGGCGTGGGTTGCGACCGGAAGCGTCACAATGAACATGATCAACAGCACCAACATGACGTCGATGAGCGGCGTCGTGTTGATTTCCATCATCGGCTCGCCTTCGGCGCCGCCTGCACTCATCGCCATAATTTAATTACCTCTTCTTCAGCTCAGTTCAGCGACGTCCGCTGGCGCCGCCTGGCTCAGTGATAAAGCCGACTTTCTGGATACCCTTGCGCTGTGCATCCACGATGACTCGACCGACATGCTGATATTGCGTCGCCTGGTCGGCGCGAATGTGCACTTCCGGCTGCGGCTTGATGCGGGCAGCCGCATCGAAGCGTTCGAGCAACTCGTCGTTGCTTTTCATGAGTGTCTGGTTCCAGAACACTTGGCCATCGCGGTTCACCGACAGGTTGATGTTTTCGGGTTTGGTCTTGGTCGATTCGTTATAGACCTTCGGCAATTCGACCGGCACGGTATGAATTGCCACCGGCACCGTAATCATGAACACGATCAGCAACACCAACATGACGTCTACGAGGGGCGTCGTGTTGATTGTGTTCATCGGCTGCTCCTCCGCTTCCGCGGAGGCGTTCATTTCCAGAAAACTGCTCATTCGTACCACTCCCGCGAGGTATTCGCGAAGACTGTTGACACGTCTTACTTACGAACGGCGGCACCAGCAGTTGCTGCGGGGCGCGCTGCGGCGGCCGGACCCTGGGCATCGATGCGGGCTCCGCTCACGAGATAAGCATGCAGGTCAGCCGAGAAGTACTTGATCTTCTCCTGAATGTCCTTGTTGCGACGGAGCAGCCAGTTGTAACCCATCACTGCCGGCACAGCGACGAACAGACCGATCGCGGTCATGATCAACGCTTCGCCGATCGGGCCGGCAATCTTGTCGATGCTGGGATCGCCCGACATGCCAATGGAGATAAGCGCGTTATAGATACCCCACACCGTGCCGAACAATCCGACGAAAGGCGAGACCGAACCCGTCGTCGCGAGAATCGCCATACCATTGGACAACCGGTTGTTGATGCTTTCGGCAGATCGGAACAGGGACACCGTAATCCACTCATGCAATGGGATCTGATCGGTGAGGCGACCCTCGTGATGCTGTGCAGCACGAATGCCGTCTTCGGCCAGCATGCGGAAAGCATTGTCCTTACCCGTCAGCTTTGCCATCCCGTCACGCAGATTGCCCGCGGTCCAAAAGCCCTTTTCCACTTCCTTGTACGACTTGCGGATGCGAGTTTGATCCCAGAGCTTCGTGAAAATGACGTACCAGGAGGACAGCGACATCACGAGCAGAATGATCAACACGCCCATTGCGACTTCGTCGGCCTGCTGAATGAAGGCCGTAAAGCCAAACGGATTTTCTGCAACTGTTTCTGTGTTGGGAGCCATGGAACGATGTCCTCTACTAGATAGATCTGTGACCGGAATCGGGGGTGCAAGTTCTAAACGTCAATTTCGACTTTGCGGCGTCAGTCTCAATCCGTGAGCTTGAAGGTGACGGCAAACTGCCCCCACATCGCAACAGGCTTGCCATTCTCCGTACCCGGCGTCAGGCGCCACGAGCGCTTGACTTCGCGGAGAGCGGCTTCGTCCAGCTTGGGATATCCACTCGACTGTTTGACCCGAGCGTCGCCAACTCGCCCAGTCTCCAATACATATACCTCCAGAATGACGGTTCCGGATTCACCGGCGCGACGTGACGATGGTGGATATTCGGGTTGAGTGAGCGGACGTTTAGAGTCTGATTTTGGCGACGTGGTCACGCGTTGCACCGGGGCTGGCGGGGCTGGCGGGGCGACGGGAGCCACGTTCGTCGTCTGACGAATAGCAGTGGTCGGCGCGGTCTCTACCGGAATCTCGATAGACACATCGGGCGGCGGCACAAAGGGCGGTGGCGTTTCGATCTTGGGCGGCGGCGGCGGCGGCGCCTCGTCCGGCTTTGGCGCCTCATCGATCATGCGCGTTTCAATGGGGCCCAGTACCGCATCGACCATGCGGTGCGACATCCCAGACTGGAGCGCCCAAAACATCCCTACGTGCAGCAGCGCGATGGCAATGAATACCAAGCCGCGTCGGGTAAAAAACGAAGAATCCGCATTAGGTGCGTAGGCCATGCTGTCCGCTCAAATGTGATTCGGGGTCTGAGGCAGCCCCGTACTCGTAATGAATGCGTACGTTGATCTGTTTGGCTTGTCGCGCTGAGCGTGGGTGGCAATTCCACACACTGGATATCCCCCCGGCCTGGACTATCCCCCGGCCTGGACCCGGAGATTGTGACGCTCCGGAGCACGCCGCTGGCGATCTCCTGGAAAAATGTCACGATTCACACGGACCGCACAAGCGCCGCGCAAGGTATAAAGTTTCGGCGTGGAAGGCAAGCATCTCGAACCATATTGTTCGCCCGCCGACGCGACCGCACATTCACGGTTCACAGCAGCGGTGTCGGGCAGAGAGCTATGCGTGCATGGACCAAAATCGGGCATTGGATCTGCAGACATCCGGCGCGTTGATCTGTTCTATGACGATGCACGCTAATGACCGGTCGGGTCAATAGTTCCCCGAGCATTCGCGCCAATATGTCAGAAACCGGCGCCAAATCAGGCATCGGACCAGTCAATCGCTATGCACCATTCGCGGCGATACGCGCTGGATTGCGATTGAGCGAGAATTCGATAGGAATCAGAACGAGCGCGCGACGCGCCACCCCATCCTCTACATAAGGACGGAATTCCGCGCGTGCTATCGCCTCGCGCGCGGCATGATCGAGCCGTTGGTGACCGCTCGATGTTTCGATCTGTACGTCGCACGGCCTACCGCGTTCATCGATCAGAACGCGCAACACAACCAGACCTTGCTCGCGCAGTTTGCGCGAATGCGCCGGATAACGCGGCTCGGGCTCGCGCAAGTATTCGACGGATGCAACCTGTCTGGCAACATCACCGGCGTCCCGCTCCACCATTTGCCGGGGCGCCGCGCTCGCGCTCGGAAAGCTGATTGCATGTTCCGAAGGAAGCGCGACCAGCGGCGTGTCGATCGCGGGGAGGTCCGGCAGGGGCGCACTCACCAACGGCACGACTGGAGTCACTTTCGGTGGCTGCCACTGCTGCCTTGCCGCGGGCTCTGCCATCAGGCGGACGACGACCGGGTTCAATTCGTCTCTGACCGGCTGATTCGATCGCAGGCTCATCAAAGTGACAACCAGGCCGGCATGCACACCGCAAATGACAACAGCCATCGCTATGCGAGCGGGATTTGGGTGGCTAGGCAGTAACGGCATAAGACTCACCTCTGCAATGCAGTGATGATGCCGTGAATGGTGCCGTGATGCAAATGAGAACACTTATCACTTGCAATCGTATTACTAGACCTGAGTCCAGAGTCGTAGCAAATTATGATAGTGCCCCGCCAGCGCCACGGTCTCGTCCGACTCTCCCTGTTTGCGGCGCAAGGATTGAATCGTGGCGTCGAAGCCGAACAGCAGCTCGCGCTGCTGGTTATCCGGCACCATGCTTTGCGTCCAGAAGATCGCGCAAGTTCGCTGCCCTTGCGTAACCGGATTGACGCGGTGAAGACTCCCGGCGGGATACAGAACCAAATCGCCGGCCGCGAGTTTCACTTCCTGTTTTCCGTAGGTGTCGAACACCACCAGCTCACCGCCTTCGTACTCGGAAGGCTCGCTGAGGAATAACGTTGAGGACAGATCGGTTCGAATAAAGAACGATGTACCGGGCACCGCACGCACGGCGCCATCGATGTGCGTTCCATAGCGCTCACCGCCTTCGTAGCGGTTGAACAACGGCGGTACGGTTCGCAACGGCAAGGCTGCCGAGAAGAACAGCGAGTTCTTCGACAGTGCTACCAGGATCATCTCGCCCAGCTGTTTGGCGACGGGCGACAGTTCAGGGAGCTGGCGATTGCGCTTGACCAACGCACCCTGCTCGCCGACGGTAGCCTTGCCATCGATCCACTCGGCTTCATCAAGTGCGTGTCGGCAATAGGCGACCTGTTCGGCTGCTAGAACTTTGGGCACATGAACCATCATGTCGGGCGCACTCGATTCCTCTCGTTATAAGTCGACGTTCACGCTCAACAGCGCTGAGCGTGGCGTGCCCGGTTTATAGCGCGCGCCGCTGTTGTTGAAGCTGGCGACGTAATCCTCGTCAGCCAGGTTGTAGCAGTTCAGTTGCAGCGAGACGTGCTTGTTGAACTCGTAACTCACCATGGCGTCGATCACCCAGTAATCGGGCGACCCGCGCAAATTGGCAGTGGCCGTGGTCGGCGTGAGCGTGCTGTTGATGGCGCGGAAAACCGTGTCGACGTAGCGGATGCCGCCGCCCAGGGTCAGACCGATCGGCGTGCGATACGTGGTCCAGCTGGTGAAGGTGAGTTCGGGCGACCAGTTGATCTGCTGACCGGCCTGGTTGGCAAGACCCGCGATCACTTCGGTGTCCATCTTGGCAATGCCGGCCGAGACTTCCCAGCCCTCGACCACCTCGCCGACGATGCCGAGTTCGATGCCCTCGACGCGACGCTTGCCGAGTTGCTGTACAGCGTTCGAGTCGACCGCATCCACGGTGAGCTCGTTCTCATTCTCGGCACGGAAGATCGCGGCCGTGACGGCGAGCGTGCCGTCGAGCAGATCCCACTTGGTGCCGAGCTCAAGATTGGTCGACTCCTGCGGATCGAGATTCGGATTGTTCACTGTGTTGTTGCTGGGGGTGGTCGACGCGCTCAATGTGAAGTTCGATCCGCCCGGCGGCTGCTGCGAGGTTGCGTGCGAGAGGTATACGCTGCCATTCGGCAACGGCTTGTACAGCAGGCCCACCTTGTAGGAAAACAGCGTGTCCGAGTCCTCGAGCGGGGTACGTGTGAAGGTGCTGCCGCTCAGTGCCACACTCTCGAACTCGGTGTCGTAATCGTCGACGCGCACGCCACCAGTCACTTCCCAGTGCTCGTTAAGCGTCAACGTATCGAAAACGTACAGCCCGAAGGTTTCGGTCTTGCCTTCGCTGAAGGCGCCGTTGCGCGTCAGGGCGCGGCCGGTCACCGGATCGTTCGGATTCGGGTTGTAGAGATTTGCCGCGGGCATGGTGCCCTGGCCCGCATAGGTGGGATTGAACTGCTTTTCGTCGATGTACTCCAGGCCACTGGTGATCGCGTGTTCGATGGCGCCGGTCTTGAGCGTGACCTGCAGGTTCGTCTGGTTGGTCAGAATCTTGTTTTCTTGAAACTTCGGCTGCCGCGAGCGGTTCACGTTCCACGTCGCCGGATTGGCAAGATCAGGGAAGTTCGCCGCTTGGTTGACCTGCGTGAACGGACTCACGCCGGTCAGGACGTAGAACTGCTCCTTCTTGCCGTAGCGTGAGGTGTTGCGCAGATGCACGGCATCGGAGAAATCGTGCTCGATGCGCAGTGTAGTCATGGTCGCCTCGATGTCTTCGAAGTCGCTGGTCGAGCCATAGAAATTTTCACTGTCGGGCATGGCCGCGCCAGTCGGCGTGTAGCTGTTGAAGAAGCCGTCCATGCCGATGGTCGGCACGCCGCCATCCGGTACATTGTCCTCGTTGGTGTGCAGCAGATACAGATACGCGCGGGTCGGTTCGCCCAACCCCCAGGCCAGCGAAGGCGCGACCGCCCAGCCACTCTGCTCGACCTGATCGCGCCCATCGACGCCGCCGTCCTGCCCCATCACATTGAGGCGCAATGCCAGACCCGAGTCGCCGAACTGGTGGTTCACATCCCCGGTCACCCGGCCCCATTCGGCCGTGCCGTAACTCATGGAACTGCTGGCGAAATCGTCCGCAACGGGAACCTTGGAGGCCAGATTGATATAACCCGACGCGGCGCCGCGACCATTGTCGGGACCGGCCGGTCCCTTGGCCACTTCCACCTGCTCGGTGTTGAACGTGTCGCGCGAGATCGTACCGAGGTCGCGGATACCATCGACGAAGATGCTGCCCTGAGTGTCGAAGCCACGCATGAAAATGGAGTCGCCCGTAGTCGTGTTGCCGTTCTCACCCAACAGGAAGGTCACACCGGGGGTGTTGCGCAGTGCCTGACTCAACGTCGTGGCGCGCTGCTGCTGCAGAACCTGCTTGCTGATGACGGCAATCGTCTGAGGCGTATCAAGCAGCGGTTGAGTAAACTTCGGTGAGCTCGACTCGTCGATTTTATTGGGAACCTCAACCTTTTCCTTGACGGAAATCTTCGGCAGAGCGGGGGGCTCAGCAACCTGACCCTGAGCAGACGCTGCGGCCAGCGCCAAGCTCACCGCAACTGCAACGCAATGCCGCGACAGTCCCGGATCGGGACGGAAAGATTCGTGCAACACTCAAATTTCTCCGAGGTAAAAACGACCGCGAGCCCCAAATGCGTGACTGGCGACCCTGCAAAGGGATTGGCTGGCGCTTTTTGGCGGGGAGAGTTGCCGGTTTGATTTT